>DATKYB010000111.1 GCA_035528715.1 Nitrospinota bacterium
AAATACCTTCAAAAAAGCCGATATACAAAACCTCCTCCTATCCTCTATCAGATAAGATTATAAATTATTTTATAAAAAATAATATAACTTCTCTCTATTCTCATCAAGCGATTGCTTTTGAAAGGATCTCCAAAGGTAAAAATATAGCTGTTATCACACCCACTGCAAGCGGCAAGACATTGGTCTATAATATCCCTATTTTTCAATCATTGGTGAAAGATCCTTCTTTAAGAGCCTTATATATCTTTCCTCTTAAAGCCCTTGAACAGGATCAATTCAAAATAATGAATGAGCTGAGTTCTGTACTGGACAGAGATATAAAAATTAAGAGTGCTGTATATGATGGTGATACATCTTCATACAAAAGAAAAAAAATTAGGGAAGACCTCCCTCATATTATCATTACAAATCCTGATATGGTTCACTTTGGTCTTCTCCCCTATCATACGAAATGGGAGAGATTTTTCAAGAAACTCCAATATATAGTCATTGATGAGCTTCATACATACAGAGGCATATTCGGCTCCCACGTTGCCCAGGTCATAAGAAGGCTTAACAGGATATGCCAGTTTTATGGCTCGTCACCCCAGTATATTACAAGCTCTGCAACTATATCCAATCCCCAAAACCTTGTGGAAGACCTTACAGGGTTAAAATTTGAGGTGATTATGGAAAATGGGGCGCCTAAATCAGGGGGGCATTTTATATTTATGAATCCAGAGGGAAGTCCCTATACCCTTGCTGCGAAACTATTCAAGGATTGCTTAAATTCCGGACTCAAGACAATCATGTTTACCAAAGCAAGAAAGATAACAGAACTTCTTTATACTTGGGTTATTCAAGATCATTTTGAATTTTCAGATAAAATCAGTTCATACAGGGCTGGTTTTCTTCCGGAGGAGAGGAGGGAGATAGAAGCAAAGCTTTCCTCAGGGGAAATGGAGGGGGTTATTTCCACCAGCGCATTAGAAATGGGGATAGATATTGGTGGATTGGATGTTTGTATTCTTGTCGGGTATCCAGGAACTATAACGAGTACATGGCAACGAAGTGGCAGGGTGGGAAGAAAAGACAGAGAATTTCTAATTATTTTAATCCCTCAGACAGATGCCTTAGACCAATACTTCATCTCTCATCCCAAGGATTTTTTTAAGAGGGGATTTGAAGAGGCTGTTTTAGACCCAAACAATGAGGAGATCATTAAAGAACATCTCGTATGTGCGGCTTCTGAAATACCCCTCAGCTTTTCTGATCCTTTTTTTAACATTAAAAGGTATAAAAAAGAGATAGAAATATTGGAAAAAGAAGGCAAACTCTTGAAAAGTGCCTCTGGCAAAGAATGGTTCTCCTATAAAAATAATCCTCAAAAAGATATTAATATAAGATGCGTTGGCGAAGGCTTTACGATATTTGAAGAAAAGAACAAAAGCCTTGTAGGGAAATTAACAGGAAACAGGGCCTATAGTGAAGGTCATCCAGGGGCGATATACCTTCATAAGGGAAAACAATATCTCATAACGAAATTGGATATTAAACAGAAAAATATTGATGCGAAGGAAGTAGATTTAAATTATTATACTCAACCCCTTTCTGATACAGAAACAGAGATATTAAAATGTATGAAGAGAAAGAGGATAAAAAACTTTTTAATCAATCTTGGCAAGTTAAAGGTGACTGAAAAGATAACAGGGTATGAAAAGAGAAGAATGATTGGGCAAGAAATATTGAGTACTCATCCCCTCGATTTAACAGCGCAGCAGTTTGAGACCATTGGGATATGGATCGAAATAGAAGACAATTTAAAAGATCAAATAGAGAGAGAGAGGCATAATTTTATGGGTACGATTCATGCTGTCGAACACGCCTCCATAGCCATCTTTCCTCTCTTTTCTATGTGTGATCGATACGACATGGGGGGGATATGTTACCCTTTTCATCCTCAAGTCAATAAGGCCTCTATATTCATCTATGACGGATATCCAGGAGGAATAGGATTATCCAAAAAGGGTTTTGAGGTTATAGAAGATTTATTAGTTTCTGCTTTAAGATTAATTGAAGAATGTTCATGTGAAGAGGGTTGCCCGTCTTGTGTTCATTCATCCAAGTGCGGCTCTGGAAATAAACCTCTGGATAAAAAGGGAGCAAAGTTAATCCTTAAAGAACTTTTAGGATTAAAAGGCGATACTCCCCCAGTTCAAAAGGTGACTGAAAAAGAAATTTTCAAACAAGAAAAGAAAAAAGGCTATGATGCAAATCATAAAAATAACAAAAAAATACTTTATTTTGATATTGAGACCCAAAAGAGTGCTGAAGAGGTTGGGGGATGGAATAACAAACATCTGATGCGATTAGCCATTGGTGTCATCTATGATGAGATTGAAGGAGATTATTATACCTATGATGAAAAAAGTGTTCATCAAATGATTGAAAAACTGAAGGGGGCTGGTCTGGTTATCGGGTTTAATATAAAAGGATTTGATTACGCTGTTTTAAAAGGATATACTCCCTTTGACTTTAATCAGATTAAAACAATAGACATATTAGAAGATATCTATCAATATTTGGGATATAGAGTGAGCCTAAGCCACCTAGCACAAAGTACCCTTAATACTGAGAAGATAGGAAATGGACTCTTATCAATAAAATGGTTTAAACAAGGAAATATAAATAAGGTTATAGACTACTGTAAAAAAGACGTGGAACTCACAAGAGAATTATTCAATTTTGGTGTTAAAAATAAATATTTAATATTTGAAAAGAGAGAAAAAGGTCTGGTGAGGATCCCCGTTCAGTGGGATCTTGATAACCTCCTATGAATGTTATCAAAGAAAGAATTGACATTGATGTGGTAGAGATGGTTGAAGGCGACCTGAATGAGGTGTTGGAAATAGAAAAAACATCTTTTTCATCCCCTTGGTCAAAAGAGACCTTTTTAATAGAATTAAAAGAGAACGAATTTTCTCGAATTCTGTTAGCTAAGGCAAAAGACAAAAGTATTTATCGTGGAATCTTGGGATATTGCTGTTATTGGATCATTAGTGATGAAATACACATAACCAATATCGCCATTCATAGTCGATACAGAAGAAGAGGAATTGGAGAACAGCTATTAAGATTTTTAATTAAAGAGGCGATAAAAATAGGGGCCAAGTTAATAACATTAGAGCTAAGAATTTCTAATGTGTCAGCAAGGGCATTATACAAAAAATTGGGTTTTATTCCTGTTGCAATTCGTAAAAAATATTATACGATACCTAAAGAAGATGCTCTTATCATGCTTTTAAAATTAGAGGAATAAATGAAACTTAGAAAAAAATCAGAAAAGGGAATAATAGATTCTTATATAGGAAAAACTGTCAATCTCAAGGGGATTCTAAACTTCAAGGGTTCTCTAAAGATTGACGGAAAATTTGAAGGAGAGATTACCGCAGACGACACACTTATTGTAGGTGAAAGTGGGAATGTAAAGGCCGAGATAAAGGGAGAAACCGTTATTAACAAAGGCAAGATATTTGGCAACATAGAGGCAACCAAAAAAATTTCCTTTCATTCTCAAAGTCTTTTATCGGGTAATATCCATACACCTTTATTATATGTGGAGGAAGGTACAGAATTCTACGGAAATTGTAAGATGCCAAAAACTGAGCAAAGGCAGACAATATCGACAGATATTGCAAGAAGACCGAGATTAATAAGATCCCCTCTTCTCATACTCATAACATTAATTTTGATTTCGATTTCTGTTTACTCCATCTTCTCCTTTTCCAATCTCTTTCCAAAAAAAGAAAAGAAATTCGAAAAGCAAAAGGCAGTGAGTTCAGAAGTTATAAAGATTACAGGTTCAGTTGAGGTGGGCTATAGACTCATAAAGGAAAATAGATTGCAAGAGGCGGCAGATGAATTTAAAAAGGTGATTGAAGCCAGACCAGATAATATCAGCGCCTTGATGGGAATGGCGACCATCTATTCGAAAATGGGACAAGAATCTCAAACACAAATCCTTCTTAACGAGGTTATCAGGTTAAATCCACAATATCTGGAAGCCCATTATATCCTAGCCCTTCTCTATGAAAAAAGAGGCTTGATCAATAAGTCTTTATTCCATTATCAAAAAGTTGTCGAGATAGATCCTAAGCGTTATGATATCTTTTATAAAATTGGTGATATCTATAAAAATACAGGCCTTTTAGATGAATCGATTACGGCATATGAACAGGTCATCCGTCTTAAACCTGACGAAACAAAGGCCCTGTCATCCTTGGTTGAACTCTATCTAAAACAGAATTTAACTGAAAAGGCCATTCCAATTTTAGAAAAACTTATTGAATTAGAACCTGATAAAAATGACAATTTAATGGTTTTAGGAGATCTCTATATAAAAAATAATATGAAAGAAAAGGGATTAGAAATATATCAAAAGATTATCGAAAAAGATCCCAAAAACATTAAGGTCCTGTTTGAAATGGGGAATCTTTTCTTTGAACAAGGAAAATATCAAAAGGCAATCTCAGCATTAAAGAATTTATTAAACCATGAACCTGATCATGCTCCTTCTCTTAACAGATTGGCATGGATATACGCCATCCAAGAAAAAAATTTAGATGAGGGGATAAGACTTTCAGAAAAGTCACTACAATTAAAACCTAATACTGCTGGCTATCTCGATACTTTAGCAGAGCTCTATTACAAGAAGAATCAATACCAAAAAGCCATTGAGATTATAAACCAAGCTATAAAATTAGCTCCTGATAGAAGGTATTTTTATGACCAGTTAAAAAAATTCAAAAATCCCCTTAATAAATAAATATTTAATATTAACCATGGAGGAAGTATCAAAAAGGAGCAAAGAATGAAAAAGATTATCATTCAACTCTTTATTATCATTTCTCTTTTACTATCCACCTCTCCTCTGTATGGAAAAACAATATCAGAAAGGGTAATCACAATAAATGAATTATCAATCACAACAGGAGGTCTCAGCAATGAGACTGGAGAAACGATAAATTTTTATAAAGAAGATAATATCCTTAATATGAAGATCTTCATCAACAGCAATCGAGAGATAAAATGTGTGAAGATCACCACCAAAGATAAAGGGATTTTTTTTATTTTTGATGTAAAAAAAATGGTATTTAATTCTGGGAGCAAATACAGGCTTGATAAGAGCCTAATCAATCAGAGGCAAAGAGAGGATTTTCAGTTACTGGTTATTCAAAAGACCATTGATGAACTTACTATACCATAGCCCTTCGGATATCTAAAAATAAAAAAATAAATATAGAATGCTTCCCAGACAATAAAAAAGGGCAGAAATTTCTTTTCCTGCCCTCTCTATTTGTTAATTACTAACTATTTATTTTCCCATGCATACTCTGGTTTCATAAGCGGTTCATAACCTGCAGGCGCAGGAATCGGAAAAGTAAGCGTATCCCAGACACCTGCTCCCATCCTTGCCAAACCAAAAAATAATCCCTTAACAGGACCTGTAACAATTCCCCATCCGCCTTGTTCTCTGTAATCCTTTTTAATGTTTACGGGAATCTCATACCAACCTGTAAAGAAATTTATTACTCCTCTCTTCAGTTTTGTACCAGCATTCTGGGCATAAGAATCGTGGGCAAAACTTAAAATTACAAAAGCTATAAAAACAATTAAAACAAGCTTAACTAAGGTTTTCATAAAACCCCCTTTCAAAAAAGATTATAAATTTCTATGATTTCTATATAAGAGGCTTATAGAAATCTATTTAATCTCTTCTTCCTCTCTAATTGTTTATAAATAAAATGTTTATTAAATAAATATAATAATAATTTTATCAAATGTCAATAAAATATTTCGAAAAAATTAAATAAAGTATTTCTTAAAATCTGCCGATAAAAATCTCAAAACAACAAAAGAGGGTGACTTCATATGAAAAAAGAACAGATAATGAGATGCCCAAAATGTAATAGTGACGGTATATTTAAAAAATATGATGGCACGAAAGGGAATCTCTATGAGTGCTGGGTATGTGAACAGAGGTTTTTCATTACTGCAGAAAAGTTTATGATAATGATTCCTTCCCTATTTATGGCTAACGAAGTAACGATTAATTGAAAATATTTTAAAACCCCTTTTAAAAACCCATCCTTCCTTTAATCCTTATATTATCCTGTTTTTTTTGATGCTATAAAAAACAGTTGACAACATAATTAATTATTTATAAAATATCACGTTTTTTTAATTTTTTCAAATTATGAGGAGGTGGATATGGCTAAAAAGGTTTATATTGATGCGGATGAGTGCACAGGATGTGAGGTATGTGTTCAGACATGCCCTGAAGTTTTTCAGATGAGTGATGATGGAGTTGCAGAGGTTAAGAACCCCACAGGAGACTCCGAAGATAATATCCAAGAGGCTATTGATGCATGTCCTGTCCAGTGTATTCACTGGGAAGAATAGATTATTTTTTTAAACCAATTTTAAAAAGGGAGGATCTTTATGTTCCTCCCTTTTATCTTTGATTTGGCCTTTTCTTTTAAAGAGAGAGGTCCTGAGGAAAATAGACGAGATGGGAATTACATATACAGTCAGAAGACCCGAATTTTGGTACGCGTATCCTCGCACCCTTTATCTTAGCGATTTTTTTATTGATTAAACACTCCCCTCCAGCTCTCCAAGGATAAATCTTTATATCTTCAATCTTACCAAATCTAAGAAAATAATCGATATGCCAGTAAAGTTTTTTCTTTTTTCTCTTGTGTCTCTCTAATCTTGCTAGAAGATTTTTCTTCGCTCTGCCAGTATAAATATAATAACCTGGTGAAAATATAAATATTCCGAGTCTTCCCACAGAAATTTTTTTCAATCTACCTAATCTAATTTTAAGGTTATAGATTCCTCTATCCTTCATTTTTATAAATCATTTTGTAATTATTATAGTTTCTCAAGATACTCTTTACATAGTTCCTCGTTTCAAAATAAGGAATTTGCTCAATAAATACTTCGATATCTTTTCTATATTTTTCTTTAAACCATTTCTTAACCCGTTTTTCTCCTGCATTATAACTGGCAAGAGCAAGAACTAAATTTCCATCAAACTCCTTCAGGAGATCTCCAAAGTATCGAATCCCCAGCGATATATTGATATCTGGCATAAAGAGCATATCTTTGTTGAATTTTTTTACTTTTAGTTTTCTTGATATCATCTTTGCAGTGCTTGGCATCAGCTGCATAAGCCCCATCGCCCCTGCCCTAGAGATAATTTTAGGATCAAAGGCACTTTCTTGTCGGATCATCGCTAAAATGAGATATGGCTCAAGACCATTATTTTCTGAATGAAGTTTGATGATTGGCCAAGGAGTCTTTGGGTAATAGATCCGCCAGAATCTTTTCGGAAGGCTTTTTATCTCTTCTTTTGAGAGGCTTATATAGATATCATTCAATTTTTTTATGGCTTGAATATAAGACCTGGATTTGTAGTACACATCACTTAAAAGAAAGAGATATCTGGGCTCTCTTGGAAATATCTCTGAGAGAATATCAACCTCTTTACTGGCATCTTTAAAAAATCCTAAAGCTACCAACTCGCTCATCTTTTTGTAATGATATCTTTCCCATTTTTTTAACGGGGGAGATTTTATGAGCTGTTTTGAATTGATGGCAACAGTTTTTTTAAAGAGAGGAACAACAGGAGAAGAAATTTGTTTTTTTAGAATTTTTTCAAGCCGCTCTTTCCCTGCATAAGCATAATAGGTATAGGGATACTCTTGAAGGAGATCTTTATATATAGATATTGCCTGGTCTATATCATTAAGTCTTTCAGCGCTCCTTCCTTTCCAATAGAGGGCTTTACGTGCAATTTCTGGATTGAAAGAGAAATCTTTTTTAATAGGATTAAAATGATCATAGGCATTTTTATATTTCTTTAACAGATAATAAATCCAGCCCTTTTCCCATTGAGCCTCTTTAGCAAGTTCTCCTTTGGGGAAATCAGTTCTGAGTCTTGTGTAGAGTTTTAGAGATTTTTTATATTTTTTTTCTTCTTCTGCTATTCGAGCAAGAACATAGAGTCCCTTTTCAGTCCATTCATTTTTGGGATACTTCTTTATGAGTTTCTTCAGATATTTCTCTGATTGAGGAATAGAACCTTTATTCCAGTAAATTCTGCCAATTCGATAATATGCTATGGGTACTTTTGTACTTTTGGGATATTTCTTGATAAAATTTTCTAATATTTTAATGGCTTTATCTTTTTCCTCCATTTTTGAAAATGTAATGCCCAAGAGGAAAAAAGAGTCTTCACCAATATCTCCTCCTTGTTTAATAAGGACCTTTAGTTCATCTATGGCTTTTTGATAATACTTTGCCTCTATGAGGTTTTCAGCTCTTCTATATTGCTGTGAGGGTAAAAATAAGGATTCGGGATATTTCAATCTATCTTTAATTTCTTCCATTCTCTGAAGGGAAAGATCTGCTAGGGGGTCTTGTGGAAAATCAATATAAAGCCTTTGATATGTGGAAAAAGCTTTTTTAAAATTATCAATTTTTTCAAAGGAAACCCCCAGGTTGTACAAGGCTTGTATAAACTCCATTTCTTCTTCATATATATTCTTTTCTATAAATTCCTGATAATATTTTGAGGCATCCTTATAATCATTAAGAAGAAAATGAGTTTGAGCTAATTGATACAAAGCATTTGGCCTCAGCCGACTGGAGGGATAAGATTCTAAGAATATCTTTAAAGATTCAATCTTTTTTTCATATTCTCCTTTCTCTCCCCATATAGTAGAAATATTGAATTGGATATAGTCATTAAGTTGAGGATATCTTTTTTTTGATTCTCTATAAAACATGAGGGCATTATCCAGATCTCTTGTTTGAAGGTAACAATAACCCAGAAGATAAAGAGAACGACCAGCCCAGGGCGTATGAGAAAATCTGTCTTTGAATATGAGAAGTTTATCAATAGCATTTGTATAATTTTCTTTTTCAATTGCACCTAGAATTTCCTTAAAAAAAAGCTGGGGGTTCTCTTTTCCAAATAGTTTCTGGGTAAGATTTAAAGATAAAATTAAAAAAATAATTATGAGATATTTTTTCTTCATCAGCTTAAATATCTTTCTTTAAGCTTTAAAATCCTTTCTAAAGACCTATCTATTATACTAAGAGGTATTTCTTTTTTTTCTATAGAGCTTATAAGTCTTTCATAAACCTTCATCTGATTTTTTGAATGTTGAGATATCAAGAGGATATCAGTCCCTGCATTCTTTGCAAGAAGAGCTGCTTCTTCTATATTGTAACTTTCTGTAATACCCTTCATTACTAAATCATCACTTATAACTACTCCTTTGAATTTAAGTTCTTTTCTCAATAAGTCATGAATAATCCTTTTTGAAAGGGTAGCCGGATATTCTGGATCGACTCCTTTATAGACTACATGGGCGGTCATGATAGTATCCACTAAATGATGGATTGCGGCTATAAAAGGCTTGAGCTCAATATTTTTAAGCCGAACCAGGTTATGCTCTAATTTGGGTAAGGTCAGATGAGAATCCAAAGAGGTGTCTCCATGTCCTGGAAAGTGCTTTGCTGTGGTTATTACCCCCTCACGATGAAGCGCTTCAATTGCGGCAACACCCATCTTGACAACGATACCTGGCTCTTTTCCAAAGGCTCTGTCCCCAATAACAGGATTTTTTGGATTCGTATCTATATCCAATACAGGTGCTAGGTTCATATTAATACCAACAAGCTTTAATTCTCTTGCTGTTCTCCTAAAATAAGACTTAACGAGGTCAATAGATCCTATTTGACCTAATAATCTCGCAGGAGGAAAAGGAGGAATAAAATCTTTTAGACGGGAGACCCGTCCGCCTTCCTGGTCAACAGCTATAAAAAGAGGGGTTTTGGCAGGAAAGGATCTGCTTACTTCTTGAAGTTCTCTGCATAAAGAAGTGGTTTGATGTTGGTCAGTCAGATTGTCCTCGAAAAGGATCACCCCTCCTATATAAAAATTTTTTATAAGCTCCTTTGTCTTCTGATTAAGAGACTTTCCCCTAAAACCTATCATAAGGAACTGACCGGCCTTTTCCTTCAAGGTCATCTTTTTTAAATCAAACATCTCAAAATAGGCCTTTTTATTCTAATTAAAATATAGAATTTAAATGTAACATAGGTTCCCTATAGAGGCAAGTTTATTGACTTTTCAATCTATTTCTGATAATTAACAAAACTTCTAATCTCTTTGAGGTCAGACTCAAATGTATGATAAAAGAAAAAGATATCGATTAGTGATATCACTACTGTTATCTCTTTTCTTATTATTTCCAACCTCTTTAGTCTGTAAGGATATTATCTTAGAAGAACCAGCTATCAATGTAGATAAAAGGACGGTAAAGACCATCTCTCATAAGAGAGATAAGGATATGTTGGGTGTTCAAATCCCTTTTATTGAATCAAAGAATCTTTTGGAATTTGAGAGAAGTTTAGGCGAGCTTAAGGATTTGGGAATAGATACTTTAATCGTAAGGGTCTTTCAAAATAAAGGAGACAGGAATCACAGATTGGTAAAAAATAAGAGAAGGACAGGGATTTACTTTAAATCCTCAGCTGCTCCTGTTTTGGAGGATATCCTACAAGATTTAGTAAGGATTGCCCGTAAAAATAATATGAAGATTTATGCATGGATGAGTACGAGGTCATGCGATTGGTTAATATCTGAAAATAAGGAATTGAGGGATTATTACTATGATTTTAATAAAAGAAAGATACTGCGTTCTCATAGATTAAACCTCTTTAAGAATGAGGCCAAAGATTATTTGAAAAGACTTTATGTTGATCTCGCAAGATACGATATTGATGGAATCCTCCTTCAAGATGATTTGATTATGAAACATAATGAGAGTTTTAGCCCTGAGGCAAAAGCCGAATTTTTAAAAAAGTTTGGATACAACCTTCTTCCTGATAAAATGTATAAAGAAATTCATAGGGATTATAGGGGAAAAATTGATAAATATAGTTATAGGGATGAGTTCTGGACATGGACTGATTGGAAGAGCCACTATATAGTGAGTTTTTTACAAGATCTCATATTTTCTACCAAGAAAATAAATCCAAAACTAAAATTTATAATCAATTTATACTACGAGACAATAAGTGATCCCGAGAATGCTAAAGCTTGGTTATCTCAGGACCTTGAAAAGATAAAAGGACTTAATCTCGATTATTATTCTTTTATGTTCTATCACCGTCAGATAAAAAAGGAGCTAAAACTCTCTCTTAATGAGTTAAAAGAATTTTTAAAAAATTTAACAAAAAGAGCAATTGCTAGAATTGGTGACCCCAAAAAGATCATTTTCAAAATACAGGTTTTTGATTGGGATAACAAAAGTAAGATTTCATCCGAAGAGATAAGCAATATAATAAGTGTTCTCAGATCATCAGGAGCAGGTAATTTTATCTTTTTTCCAGAAATTAAAAAAGAAGAATTAGACAGCCTTAATAAAATCTTATAAAAGGTAATAAAATTTGTTAAAAAAATTATAATTTTTTTGTTGATTACATTTTTGTATAATGTATACTTTATATTATTTGATGTCATAAATGGGAGATTTCTCATGAGAAGCATAAAGGTTCAAAAGATTATAGAAGCTGTTAAAAAGATATGTATTGAGGCTAATTATCTCTTAGGTCCGGAAGAATTAAACGCCCTCGATGAAAGTATATCAAAAGAAGAATCAAAAACCGGTATTGAAATATTAAAACAGATCAGGATGAATGCTGAGATAGCTAAAAAGGAAGATATCCCTATCTGTCAGGATACAGGTTCTGCCGTATTCTTTGTCGAAATAGGTCATGATGTTAAAATCGAAGATGGTTCATTAAATCATGCAATTAATGAGGGGGTTCGCCAGGGATACAGAGAAGGTTATTTGAGAAAATCAATATTAAAAGACCCGATTGAAAGAATAAATACAGGAGATAATACCCCGGCAATCATTCACTATAGTCTTGTGGAAGGTGACAAACTAAAGATTATCCTTGATGCAAAAGGTGGAGGGAGCGAGAACATGAGCAGGCTAAAAATGCTAAAGCCCTCTGACGGAAAGGATGGAATCAAGGATTTTGTCATCGAGGCAGTCAAGTTAGCAGGAGCCAATGCTTGTCCTCCTTTAGTGGTAGGGGTAGGTATAGGTGGTAATTTTGAAAAATGCGCCCTTCTGGCTAAAAGCTCTCTTCTCAGACCCCTAGGAAAACCCAACAAAGATCCGAAAATAGCCAGCCTGGAAAAAGAACTATTAGAAGAAATTAATGGTCTTGGTATAGGTCCTCAGGGTTTGGGAGGGAGAATAACCGCTTTGGCTGTACATGTTGAGACATATCCCTGTCATATTGCAAGTCTTCCTGTTGCTGTTAATCTCGACTGTCATGTCCACAGGCATAAGGAGATAATATTGTGAGGTTTAAAAAATGTCAGAAATTATAAAATTATCACCACCTCTGAGAAACGAAGATATTCAAAATTTGACCATCGGAGACAGGGTTGAAATTACTGGAAAAATCTTTACTGCAAGGGATGCAGCACATAAAAGAATGACAGAGGGTTTAGATACAGGAAAGGGATTACCTTTTGACATAAAAGGTCAAATTATTTACTTTGTTGGACCAACCCCAGCAAGGCCAGGGAGGCCTATTGGATCAGCTGGTCCCACAACGAGTTCTCGAATGGATTTGTATTCGCCAAGATTGATTGAGATGGGACTCAAGGGAATGATTGGGAAGGGCTGGAGGTCAAAAGAAGTCATTGATTCTATGGTAAGGTATGGATGTATATATTTTGTTGCAGTAGGAGGCGCAGGAGCCCTTTTATCTCGATGTATAAAAAAATCAGAAGTTATTGCTTACGAAGACCTTGGTCCAGAAGCAATCCATCTTTTGGAAGTTGAAAATTTTCCTGTTATCGTCGTAAATGATATGAAAGGAAAAGATCTCTATAAAGAAGGTACAGAGAAGTTTGCTAGGAGATAAAATTTATGAGATATAAATGGCAATTGGGTGGAATATCCTGGGTATTACACAGAATCACTGGTATAGGGATCACCCTTTTTCTATTGATCCACATACTAGAGGTAAGTAGTCTATTAAAAGGCTCAGAAGCCTTTAATCAGGCAATGGAGTTTATCCAACAACCAATTTTTGTGCTTGGTGAGATAGCATTATTGGGAGCAATTATATATCATTCTTTGAATGGCATCAGGATCCTCATCATAGATTTTGGAAAAGGTTCGCTTTACCAAAAGAAGCTTTTTTGGGCCTTTATGGTAGCAGCAATTATTCTTTTTATCATTGGGACTCTCCCTGTTTTACACTTATTAACAGAATCGTTTCCTGGAAGATTATCTTCTTGATGGAGTGTTAATATATGGATTCAATATACAGAAGATCGAATGAGCAGGGTTCTTTTGAATGGATTTCTCAATGGATATCAGGGATTATACTGTTAGTACTGGTTTTTGTCCATTT
>DATKYB010000112.1 GCA_035528715.1 Nitrospinota bacterium
TACGTCAATTCAGAGGTAAATAGGTTGTTAGCGGGGGCCCGGAGATAACTTCAAAGGGTCACCGCTTTTGTTCTTTGAATAGTTGCTGTGGCGAAAATCGAGACGCAAATACTGAGTGGAGATAAAGAGACCTCCTGTCTATTAGCCGTAAATATTCGGAATAGATTTTAAAAAAAGCTTTGCTGGGTAGGCAATAAACTAAAAGGTGGTGAGCCGAGGAATTCTGAGCATCTTTTTTCCGGTATGTAGGTAGAACAAACCGTTGCAGGTGTAGCAAAGTACAAGCCAATCCTGCCAGCAACTATTCTTTTTTAAAATAAGCTGGCGTTGGTGCAAACCCTAACCAACATTTAACAATATGACAAACTTACTACACAAAATGAGAAACAGTTGGCTCCGAAAAGACGAAGCCAAGAAATCAATCCATGAACTAACAAGTTCGGAGAAAGAGGTTATTAAACTTCTGTCTCTCGGTCATTCAGCAAAAGAGATTGCCGAGATTTTGTCACTGTCAGTATTGACGGTGAATACCCATCTGCATAACATCTACCAGAAGATAGGTGTTCGTTCTGCCACCCAGGCTGTCCGCTATTACATCTTTGCGGAATACGGATTAATAGATTTAGAGGCTGATTATCCATTCTTAAAATATGTCTGACACTGAAATAATGGCCTTATGTGAAAAGGTGGCCCAGGATGCTATAACAAGAGCTCTTTTAGCTTTTGGAATCAAGAACCAAATTAGGCCCTGGGTCACTTTTAACTACGCTCTGAAGATTTTGAAACCACACGGGATAGGGCGCAGGAAACTTGACAAAGCACTACTGCGGAATACCGTTGAATGGAAGATAAACGGCAGGAACATTTTAATCAAAAGAGAAACACTTAAAAACCTTATAAACTATGAAAAATGAAATTAAAAAAATCGAACCAAAGCAACTTGATGAAGCTTTGAATAATTCAGGTTTGGCAATACAGGAAGGTGAAGAGATTAAAAAATCATATCTCCCCTTTTTAACTATGCTTGCAGAGGCACAATCTCAGGCGTCAAAAATAAATTTTGAATCTCCATCTGAATTAGATGAAAATATTGCCCGTGAATTAAGGCTTAAAACGGTTAAGATAAGAACGGCTGCTGAAAAGCTTAAAGAAGAGAGGAAGAGGATCTATTTACTCAGGGGTAATCTTGAACAGGCTTCCTATAATATCATTGCTGCTTCCTGTAAATTAACAGAAGAGGTGTTTTTAAATGTTGAAAAGGCACGTGAAATAGCCGAAAAGAAAAGGCAGGAGGCTTTGCGGAGGGAAAGGGAGGAAAAATTAAGTCCCTATGCTGAAGATTTGGTAATCTATCCTTTAGGACTGATGAAAGAAGATGAATTTGAGGCTCTTTATATCAGTCTTAGAACTGTCCATGAAAATAAATTAGCTGCTGAAAAAAGGGCTGAGGAAGAAAGATTGGCTAAAGAAAAAGCAGAAGCAGAAGAAAGAGAAAGGCAAAGACTCGAAAATATCAGGCTTAAAAAAGAGGCGGAAGAAAGGGAAAAGCAAATTGCAATCGAAAGAGAAAAGGCCAGAAGGGAACAAGAAAAAAAGGAAAAAGAACTTCAGATTGAAAGAGAAAAAGATGAATTAGAGCGAAGAATGCTTGAAGAAAGAGCCCGTAAAGAAAGAGAAAAAAGGGAAAATCTTGAGGCCATAATAAGAGTAAAGAGAGAAGCTGAAGAAAAGGCAAAACGGGAAGCAGAAAAAAAGAAAAGGATGGAAGAGAGAGCTAATCATCTTGCTCCTGATAAAACAAAGCTTTTGAATTTCTGTCAAACAATAAATGATTTACCCCGACCTGAAGTAAAAAGTATTGAAGCTGCAGACATAGCGTCCAAGGCCAATATATTATTGTTCAAGACAGTAAGTTTTATCAAAGAAAATGCTAATAAGTTATAACCTCATAGACTATGTCTGAAGATTTATTTAACGATATAAGCAACCAAAACAAGCTATACAATTTGGAGTTCAGGGTTGCAGAACTGGAAAAAAAGGTTAGGCTTCTTGATGAGCTTATCGAGATGCAGATGGGAATAAATGCAGCAACCATTGAAACTTTTAAAACCATCAGCCATGAATAAAGACTGTATTTATTATGACGAATGTGACATCAAAGGACTTTCAGTTTGTTGCGGGGCTAAAATATATGACGACCTTGATATTTGCTCCGATTGTAGAGAGTATACGAGTGCCTTTTGTGAGGACTGTCCAGACTATATAAATGAAGAAATCTTGAAAGATTGTGAAGATAGGGCAAAATATTAAAACCAAAGAAAAATGAAAGAACTAATAACCGAAGTAAAATTTACTAAGGAGAAACAAACACAATTTGGGACTCTTTATCAATTTGCTGTTTCTTATGATGGCAAAACGGCTTTTTATAGTTCTAAATCAAAAGATCAGAAAAAGTTCATTTCTGGTGAGGAAGCAGAGTTTACAGAAGAAGAACGAACATACACTGATAAAAATGGTAATCCTGCTTCATTCCTTGTTATTAAGCCAGTATTTCAGCAGCGTCAATCCAATTATGGTAAGAATCTCAATAAGGAAAAATCTC
>DATKYB010000113.1 GCA_035528715.1 Nitrospinota bacterium
GCATTAGAAAATATCTTAAGCACCTTTCCCAATTCTTCATAAATCAGAGAATTCTGGATGGCGTTCAAGTAATAAACTTTTTTTAATTTTTTAAAAATGAAGGATGGAATATGAGTACAGTCCTTCTTAATTTCATTCAGCCTGGAATAAACAACAGCCGCGATACCATTTTCTCTTGCCTTTCGTAAGAAACCTTCCCAATCCAGGCTTCTTCTCTGTATTTCAATTATTTTATTCCTGTTCTTGCGGTCAGTATCTTTTCGACAGCAGTAGAGCATTAGTCGGTCTTCCTCTCTCCAGCTCATTTATTTTTTCCGTCTAAATTGATTTTTCGTTTTTCCTTATTAGCTAATGCTTTCCGTTTCTCAGGATTGAATATACTCTCGATAAGCCTTAAAGAGTATTTCTAATTATTGAAATACTTCTTAATCTTACTAAAAAATGGATAAGTCCACTGGCTAAAGGGAGATACTCCCGCAAAGAGCAGACCTTTTATCTGGTAAAGTTTTGTATCCAGTCTTTTTTTCCGCCCCTTTCTTTCGACTGCTACTACCTTACCTAATACATTTTGCATCTCAACCTTTTCAGGAGAGCTAAACGTAGCATCCCCTTTAATAAGCATTGTGATTCTATTATCTTTATCTTTTTTATACTTTTTAATAACTCGATGAACTATAACCTTATTCTCGGTTGTTATACAGAACACCACGTCTCCTGTTTTAATCGAGGAGTTTTCGATTGGGCTAACTACAATAATATCTCCGTCCCGAATAAAGGGACGCATGCTCCAGCCTTTTGCCTGGAAACGAATTGATTTGCCTTTTTTAAAGATGTCTTTGCTTAATTCTAATAAATCGGCATCTCTTAAATGAGCGATCTTTCTCACTTATTTATATATTTTTTACAAAATCCACTATTTTCCTGTCTGGTTCAAAGCTGAATTCGTAGCACGGGACCTTATTTACCATGCGATGGCACAAGCCCATTGTATACTCCATTCCTTTTTTATCCCAGATTGGAGGAAAACAGCGAGTTAAAAGCATTAAAACGGCCTCGGTACTATTTTTGGGAACCGCCGAGTTCTTTTTTCCATGACGTAAAAAGAATAATTTGCGAATCGGAAGCCCTTTTGATGATACTTCCTTGAAATCGCCAGGCCATGGTGTCCCATACATCAAGAGCTCTCCATTTTTTTCCCTTACAATGATTCTATCATCATTAAGGACTGTAGCCTGATTTTCAGACCACAATCTGGCGATTGTTGACTTACCATGACCTGAATTACCCAAAAAAAGATAACCATAACCCCTGTCATCAATCCCGCAGGCATGGAGCATTACTCCTTTACAACGGGATAGGAGGAGTATCATCAAAATCTGATTTAAAGGATATCCTAATGGATCGAGTAATAAATTTTTAAAGAGCTTATCATTAATATAAATGTCGCCAGATTTAAGATCCGATTCTAAAATCACGAGTTGATTAGGAGGTGGATCAGAATCAAAGGAAGAATCTTGCAAGACATATTTTCCCTGCTCGCGGAAAAGGGACCACGTGCTGCCGGAATCAAATATCTTTTTTCCCTTGCTCCTTTGAGGAAAGCTGTCCTGATGCACAAGAAGCTTTGTTTCAGGTCTAATCTCTGTTATGAACTCATAATCTATATCTTCAACTCCAGATTCAGATAGGTTTTGATCGAAGAGAAAAGATAAGCCAATACCAGCTATACCTATCGTAAATTCTATTAGACCTTTCTCATTCAGCAAAGCAGAAGCTTCCTCCCCGAAGTTTTCCTAAATTATCATTCCTGGAGGGATTCATAGCATTAAAAGTGAAATTAGAGAAGGTTGATTTTAATTGACCCAAGGGATAAACAATTCTACTTGGACTATGAACCAATAATTGTGCTGCATTGGACTACAGCACAGCCTGCACCTTTTTTCGCACTTGCATCGCCTGCACTCGTCTTACAAGCTTGTAACACCGCTTCCTCGATTACCAGATTGACATGATTTATTTGTGGTTTTTTGTAATTTTTCCGGTTTTTTTCTTTTGTCTCCAATTTTGCCTCCTTTTTAAAGTTTTTTTATATTAAATGCCTCTGCCCGAAGATGGGCTATCTGGCAGAGATATTCTACAGGCGTTTCTGGATTACCATTTTCCAGATATGCCCAGCCAGGGCATTGACCGCATAGAGATATTAATTCACACTGACCGCACGGATAATCGCTCGTAGGTTTTAGAGTTAAAAATTCAGGAATTGAGTGATGCCAACCCTCTTCGAAGGAACCGCGACGTAAGTCATAATTCTGAAACCGAACCATTTCGCAGGAACTCATTTGACCATAGGGGTCGACATGGAATGTGGAAACGCCTGCGCCACAACTGAAAAGATTATCAACTTGGTAAGGACCTATAGACCTTTCACAGAACTCCCGCCATTCTTTAACTCTTTTCTCATCAGCTAAATCTAGCTTTATAACCTCTTCAGGCGATAACCGGAAATTGCAAGGTGTTTTAGAGCCGTTCATCCTGGGGTTGAGTATCGGGTCAAAACGGAATTTCACTCCTAATCCTTCAGCATATTCTTTTATATTCGAAAACTCATTCCGGTTTAAGGTCATTACCATGGTCTTCAGCCCTAAAGGGATTTTTCGCTCTAGAAGTAATTCAATACCCCTTTGACAGCGCTTAAATGAGCCAGGAATCCCGGTTACTTTTTCATAAGTCTCTTTAGTTGTACCATATAATGTAATCTCCACTATAAATGGCGGCCATTCAGCCAAATAATCGGCAATCTTTGGGGTAATGAGTGTCCCGTTAGTAAATAGAGAGATCAGGAAGCCTTTCTTCTTGGCGTAAGTGTAAATTTCCAAAAAGTCTTTTCGTAATAGAGGTTCCCCTCCGGTTAGCAACAGCCATAGACATCCTGCCTCGGCTATCTGGTCAAAGATAGAGAATACTTCTTCACTTGTGGTTTCCTTCTTTATTGCATCTTGATCATTCAGCGGCAAATTACAATAGCAATGAGCACAGCGAAGGTTGCAGCGAAAGGTGAGTTCAAATGATCCCAGAATTGGAATCCTCTTGGCTACAACCTGCTTATGCAACCGCTCACTAAACTGAGCATAGCTGATAGAAGGAATATGAGAGCATTCCATATGATTACCCTTCAATTATTGCTTCTATTTTCTCAAGCTGCTTTATGTACTCTGCAAGATCTTTTTCAGCTTGTTGAGGAGTGACTTCAAATTCCTCGACTATCTTATCTTTTATTTC
>DATKYB010000114.1 GCA_035528715.1 Nitrospinota bacterium
GCTTTTATAACCCAGTTAGTATATGGGGTTTTGAGGTGGAGAAATCGACTCGATTGGATTATAGAGAGGTTCTCCAATAGAAGATTAAAGAAAATAAGCCCCTGGATAGTGAATATTTTGAGATTAGGGGTTTACCAACTGCTCTTTTTAGATAAGGTTCCTAATGCAGCGGCAGTGAACGAATCAGTAATTTTAGCACGTCGATATGGTCATAAAGGAACAGTCTCTTTTGTGAATGCTATCTTAAGGGAGGTAGATCGAAGTAAAGAAAAGATAGACTATCCAGATAAAACAAAAGATCCGACTGACTATCTTTCTATTTTCCACTCTCATCCGAGATGGCTTATAGAAAGGTGGTTAAAAAGATATGATTTTGATAAGGTTGAAAAAATATGCATAGCAAATAATTCTATTCCGCCTTTGACAATAAGGGTTAATACGTTAAAGACTACCGTTGAGAAGCTAAAGAGAGAATTAGAAAAGGAGATCATATTTGTAAAACCTTGTTATTATTCTGATGAGGGTTTGAGATTAAAGTTTGGTATAGATTTTCTGAGTCTAGAGTCTTTTAAAAAAGGACTGTTTCAGGTGCAGGATGAGGCATCGATTTTAATTTCAAATCTCTTAAGTCCTTTGCCAGAATCAAAAGTATTAGATATCTGTGCTGCACCGGGAGGAAAAACGACTCATATCGCCCAGATGATGAAGAATAGAGGGGAGATATTTGCTACTGATTTAAGAAAGGGAAGACTCCTTATGTTATACGAAAACTGCAGACGTTTGGGAATTAAAAATGTAAAAATGTTTTGTCTCGATGCTACCAAGCCGCTGCCTTTAAAGAAAGATTTCGATGGGATACTAGTAGATGCTCCCTGTTCAAGTTTCGGTGTTTTGCGTCGTAATCCAGATATCAAATGGCAAAAGAGCGAATTGAATTTTGATTCTCTATCTAAAATACAACTAAAAATCTTAGAGAATATCGGTCCTTTTTTAAAAAAAGGGGGAGTTTTAGTTTACAGCATATGCTCCAATGAGCCAGAAGAAAGCAGAGAGGTTATAAAGAAATTTTTACAAAAAAATAAAGATTTTTTAATTGATGACCCAAAACCCTATTTACCAAAAAAGGCTTGGGATTTGATAAATAATGATGGATATTCTGAATCTTTTCCCTATAATCATGAAATGGATGGTTTTTTTGGTGTAAGGCTAATAAAGAAGCATTAAATGATAAAGGAACTGTTTGATGCGTAGAATTATCAAATATGTTTTTATGGTAGGTATTTTATTTCTTTGTGGAATCTTGAGTGCATTATTGGTGATGGATTTCGCATATAGAGGTAAGGAGGTTGTGGTTCCTGAAATAGCTGGAAGAGATATCGTATTTGCTTTAGAGATGCTCAGTGAAAGAAACTTAAACCTGAAGGTTATTGGATGGGAATATAGTAACTCTATTCCAAAAAATTTTATAATTTCTCAAAAACCCTTACCATCGCAATCAATAAAAAAAGACGGGGATGTAAAGGTAATTATCAGTAAAGGTACGAAAGAAGTCGTTGTTCCCATGCTTGTTGGTGAAAAAAAAAGGAGGGCAGAGATTACTTTAAAAAGGAATGATTTTAAAATAGGTGAGATTACACGGGTCTATTCTTTTAAATTTCAAAAAGATACAATCATTGCCCAGAGTCCTTTGCCCCAAAAAAAAATAAAAAGAGGTGCAAGAATAAATCTACTGGTCAGTAGGGGAGAGAAAAAAGATGCGTATCTTATGCCTAACTTGGTGAGGAGGAATCTCGGTGAGGTTATGGAAATTTTAGGTAAAATGGGATTAGGACTCGGAGAGATAAAAAAAGAAGTACAAGAGGATATAAAACCAGACTTAGTTTTAGAACATGAACCAAAATATGGTCATAAAATAGCGGAAGCTGAGAAGGTAAATCTTATAATATCAAAGGCACCGGGACCTGATAAAAGTCAAGAGGGAACTTACCAGTTGCTATATTATAGAACTCCAAAAGAAATGGGAGTGGTTAATGTGAGGATATTGTTAGAGAATAATAGAGAAGTTAAAGAAATATATAATCATAAAGGGAGGGGAGGAAAAGATATAAAATTACTGATAAAAGTGGATGAAAACACAAGAGCAAAGATCTATTTAAACGATGCTTTGATTGAAGAGAGAGTTTTTTAGATACAGGAGATCATTATGGTAAAGATTGCACCATCAATCCTTTCTGCTGATTTTAGAAGATTAGAAGAGGAGATAAAGGCTGTTGAAGAGGCAGGTGCCGATATGATTCATATAGATGTTATGGATGGCCATTTTGTTCCCAACATTACAGTTGGCCCTTTAGTTGTAAAAGCTGCGAGGGCATCAACTGATCTGGTGTTAGATGTCCACCTTATGATTGAAAATCCAGATCATTATATTCCTGATTTCTATAAGGCTGGTAGCGATATTATCACTATTCACGTTGAGACATGCAAACATCTTAATCGTTCAATTCGATCAATAAAAGACCTGAATATTAAGGCTGGTGTTGTTTTAAATCCTTCTACTTCGTTGTGCACGATTGATAATGTTATTGAAGATGTTGATATGGTCTTGCTTATGTCTGTAAATCCTGGATTTGGAGGACAAAAGTTTATTCCGTCTACCCTTAATAAAATTAAAAATTTAAAGGATAAAATTGTAAAAAGAGGTCTGAACGTTGAGGTAGAGGTAGATGGAGGGGTGAAGGAGGATAATGCTCGTGATATAATAAATGCAGGGACAGATATTCTTGTTGCTGGTTCTACTATTTTTCAAAGTAAGAATTATAAGGAGACGATAAAAAATTTAAGAAACCAGCGTTAGATTAAAAATTGACACTTTTTTTCTTGACTTTTTTTATAAATCAAATATTTTTAACACTTTCGTCAACAATTTGTTTGGAGTAAAAAGAGATTGTTTAGTATCTTATCTGAAAAGCTGGATACCATTTTTAGAAAAATTAAGGGAAGAGGGAAGCTTAACGAAAAGGATGTAAATGAATCTCTTAAAGAGGTTAAGATTGCTCTTTTAGAATCAGACGCCCATTATAAGATTGTAAAAGATTTTATTGAAAGGGTTAAAGAAAAGGCAATAGGAGTAGAGGTATTGCAGAGCCTTAACCCTGGCCAACAGGTTATAAAGATAGTATATGATGAATTGACAAGAATCATGGGAGAGAAATCAACCGATTTGGAATTATCAGGACCCTCTCCTTCTATAATATTGCTGGTTGGTTTGCAGGGTTCAGGAAAAACAACAACGGCTGCCAAATTAGCTAAGAGATTATTTAAAAAGAGTGCTTTTAGACCTCTCCTGGTATCTTCCGATGTATACAGACCTGCAGCAATGGAGCAGTTGGTGATGTTGGGGGATCAGTTGGGTATTTCTGTTTATAATAAGGAAAGAGACTGCAAAGATCCTTTGATGATTTGTAGAGATGCTGTGAAATATGCTAAAGAAAATCGCTTTGATTCTGTTATCATAGATACCGCAGGAAGGTTGCATATCGACGAAGCCTTGATGGAGGAGTTAAGACAAATAAAGAAAGATATAAAACCAAAAGAAACCTTGCTGGTTGCAGATGCGATGACCGGTCAAGATGCAGTAAATATTGCGGATAGCTTTAACAAATCATTGGATATAGATGGTGTTATTTTAACAAAGATGGATGGAGATGCCAGGGGCGGGGCTGCTTTATCAATAAAAGGTATAACAGGTAAACCTATAAAATTGGTGGGAGTTGGTGAGAAACTTGATCTTTTAGAAAATTTCTATCCTGATAGGATGGCTTCTAGAATATTGGGCATGGGGGATTTATCAACAATTATAGAAAAGTCACAGGAGGCTATCAATATAGAACAAGCTAAAGAGCTTGAGAAAAAGATAAGACGTGAAACTTTTTCATTAGAAGACTTCAAAGACCAGATAAAACAGATAAAAAAGATGGGCCCTATTGATCAAATCATAGGAATGATTCCTGGAGCAAGCAGGGTTAAAGGTTTACAATTTAATGATAAAGAGTTAATTAAAATAGAGACTATTGTTAACTCTATGAACCTAAAAGAGAGAGATGATTGCTCAATAATTAACAGCAGCAGAAAAAAGAGAATAGCTAAAGGCAGCGGGACTACAGTCCAGGATGTAAATAGACTGTTGAAGCAGTTTACCCAAACAAAGCAAATGATGAAGAAGTTTTCAAAGATGGGTCGAACAGGGAAAATTTCACAACTATTTAGATGATAAGGATAAAGGAGGTGAAGCAGTGTCAGTAAAGATAAGATTGGCAAGATTTGGAGCAAAGAAGAAACCTTTCTATCGAATCGTTGTTACCGATTCTCGGTCTCCAAGAGATAGTCGATACATTGATGTTCTCGGAACTTATTACCCTCTTGATGAGCCATCAAGTACAAAGATAGATGAAGAAAAGGCCATTAACTGGATAAAAAATGGCGCCCAAATGACCAATAAGATACACGGTTTATTTTTGAAAAAAGGTCTATTAAACAAAATAAAAAAAAGCGCAAAAAAATGAGCTGAAAGAAGAATCTTCAGCTTATTGAAATAAGAAATTTCTCTAATGTAGCTTTTTAAAAGTTCTCTAAGTGGAGGTGGGAGCGATGAAGGAGTTGCTTTTGTATATTGCAAAATTATTGGTTGATAGACCAGAATCCGTGGATGTGGTTGAGATAAAAGGTGAGAAGACTACTGTTTTAGAGTTAAGAGTAGCATCTGAGGATTTAGGGAAGATTATTGGAAAACAGGGACGAACAGCAAGATCGATAAGAATAATTCTCAATGCCGCTGCAGCAAAATTAAAGAAAAGGGTTGTATTGGAAATATTAGAATAGCTATTTTCCTCTAAGACTCGACATTCGCGAGGCTAATAACTTTTAGCCTCTTCTTAAGCAAGAAAAATAATATGATTTCCATCGGCAAGGTTGTTAAAACCCAAGGAAATAAAGGGGATTTAAGGGTATTACCCTATTTAAATTATCCTGAGCATTTTAAAGAACTCGATTTTGTTTTTATAAAAGATAAAAAACTCAAAGTTCTTAATATAAAGTCTCATAAACAATTTATTATTTTGAAACTTGAAGGATGTGATAGCATTGACCGTGGAAGAGAATTTATAGATTATTCAATAAAAATTCCCAAGGATAAACTGAAGACATTACCTTCAGATCAGTTTTATTGGCATGATATTGAAGGATTAACAGTATTTGATGAAGATGGTCATTTATACGGAAAGATTGAAGAGATTATTCCAACAGGAAGCAATGATATATTTGTTGTTCGAAATAAAGATAAAGAGACACTGATTCCAGCAATTAAGGACGTTATAAAAGATATCAATTTAGCAAAGAAGAAGGTAATTATTCATTTAATAAATGGGTTAATAGATTAGATGGAATTTAATTTAATTACGATATTTCCTGAGATGTTTAAATCCCCCTTGAATGAAAGCCTAATAAAAAAGGCTCAGGACAAAGGACTTATTAGTATATCAATCTATGATTTAAGAAATTTTGCTTCAGGAAAACATGGGGTTACTGATGATTATCCCTATGGAGGCGGTGGAGGAATGATAATGAAACCGGAGCCGATTATTCGAGCTTTAAAAGAAATAAAAAATAAGAGCAGGGATGCAAAAGTAATATTATTATCACCTCAAGGTGAAATGATGACCCAATCTATGTTAAAGAAACTGGCAAGTGAAAAAAGCCTTATCATAATTTGTGGTCGATATGAGGGGGTTGATGAAAGAATTCGTAATCATTATATAGATCAAGAGATATCAATAGGTGATTATGTCTTAACAGGTGGCGAATTGCCAGCTATGGTCTTGATAGATGCTGTATCCCGATTGATTCCTGGGGTAGTAGGAAATGAAAATTCAATTAAGAATGATTCCTTTTATTCCTACTTATTAGATTTTCCCCAGTATACGAGACCGGACGAAATCGATGGAAAAAGGATTCCAGAAGTTTTATTATCAGGTAATCATGAGAAAATTAGGATATGGAGGAGAAAAGAGGCTTTAAAACGAACCTTAAAAAGGAGGCCTGATTTATTAAAATCTGTTGAATTAACAGAAGAAGACGAATTAATTCTTAAAGAAATTAAGGCTTCTCATAATCATTAATCATTAAATTAGATATTTATGAGTATTAAAATTGAAATCATTTATCGCATTATTACATTATCCAGTATATAATAAGAAAAAGGAGATTATATCAACACAAATAACAAATCTTGATCTTCATGATATATCAAGGATTGCAAAGACATATGGCATAATTGAATTTTATGTGTCTACACCCTTTGAATCTCAGAGAAGGTTGGCCAATAAAATAAGAGAACACTGGACTGAGGGTTTTGGCGCAAAATATAATGAATTTAGAAAAGAGGCATTTGTAAATACAGTAATCGTTGATGGATTAGATGCTATTATTAAAAGGGTAAGAAGCAGGTACAAAATGAAACCCAAACTCATTGCTACTGCTGCAAGGGAATATGACAATAAAATAGATTTTTATAGTATGAGAGAGATTTTGCAAACGCAAAATGGGTCTTATCTTTTTCTGTTTGGAACAGGTTGGGGACTGGTTGAGGAGATTATTGAGAGGTCTGATTATATATTAGAACCTATTAGAGGGAGTAACCATTATAACCATCTTTCCGTAAGAAGCGCAATTGCCATTATCCTAGATAGACTATTAGGAACGAGATAAATTTTTATTGAGAGGAGATAAAAATGGATAAATTAGAAATGCTAGAAAAAGAACAGATGAGAATGGATTTGCCAAAATTTAATCCCGGAGATACTGTTAAAGTCTTCTTTAAGATTTTAGAGGGAGACAAAGAGAGAGTACAGTCATTCGAAGGTATTGTTATTTCAGTAAGTGGTGGACATAACAGGAAGAACTTTACGGTAAGGAAGGTTTCCTATGGTGTAGGTGTAGAGAGAAAATTTCCTTTACATTCCCCGAGAATTGAAAAGATTGAGATTACAAGAGAAGGTCGAGTAAGAAGGGCGAAGTTGTATTATTTAAGAAAGAGGGTTGGCAAGTCAGCAAGAGTTAAGGCAGAGGAAAAATTTCAATAACCTCGATTCCATTTATTATTTTAGGTAAATGGACAAATCAATGAGATTGTTTCATTTCGAGAAGTCAATCAGGCAAAAGGGATTTGAGTTAATTGCTGGTGTTGATGAAGTAGGAAGAGGTTCTTTAGCCGGTCCCGTTGTTGCTTCAGCCGTAATCTTACCACAAAAATGCAGCATTAGTGGTTTAAACGATTCTAAAAAACTCAGGCCGAAAAAAAGAGAAAGACTCTTTTCTCAGATACAAAAAGAAGCAATTAGTATTGGTATTGGCCTTGTCATGCATAGGGTCATTGATGAAATTAATATATTAGAGGCGACGAAGAGGGCGATGGTTGAAGCTATTTTTAGACTAAAGAAAAATCCTGATTATCTTCTCATAGACGGGAAAACCCCATTAGACATCTCTATTCAACAAAAGACAATTGTAAAAGGTGATTCTATTAGTGCATCAATAGCTTCTGCTTCCATTGTTGCAAAGGTTATCAGAGATAAGATTATGAATAATTATGACAGAATATTTCCTCTTTATAAGTTCTCTTCTCACAAGGGATATGCAACAAAGAATCATATAGATGCCATAAAAAATTTTGGCGTTTGTGGCATTCACAGAAGAAGTTTTAAAAGGGTAAAGGAATACGTCATATAGAAAATTGTAACGAAGAGTGGGCTTAATAATGGATAAGGACAGATTAGAGCTTGGAAAATATGGAGAAGTGCTGGCAATAAATTTTTTAAAAAAGAATGGATATAAGATTATGGGGAAAAACTACAGATCTCCTTTTGGAGAGAT
>DATKYB010000115.1 GCA_035528715.1 Nitrospinota bacterium
TGGAGAGATTGATATTATTGCATTAGATAAAGATACTTTAGCATTTATTGAGGTAAAGACCAAAAATTCTAATCTTTTTATTCCTCCTGAACTCAGTGTTAACAAAAAAAAGCAGGGAAAGATAATCAAAGGAGCTCTTCATTATATAAAGGGTAAAGAAGAGAAATTTGATCAGTACAGATTTGATGTTATAGCCATTAATACGTCTGAAGAAAATGGAGAAAAGAAGATAAAGTTATATAAAGATGCCTTTCAAGTACCAAGCAATACGAGATTTGTTTAGTTAAATTTTCTGTATTTCCCAGAAAAGAAAAACATTATTATTTAAAAAGATTGCAATCTTTATATCTTTAATTTTAGCTTGACAATTACTTATTATTATAGTAAATAAAAATGTTTATTTTATGAGGCTTTTAAATGAAGACTTACTTGGCAAAAAAAGAGGATATCCAGAAGAAATGGTATTTAGTAGATGCTAAGGGTAAGATTCTTGGCAGGCTTGCTAGTAAGATAGCAACCATTCTAATGGGAAAACACAAATCCATTTATACTCCCCATGTGGATTCAGGGGACTTTGTTATCGTTATTAATGCTGATAAATTCTCTTTAACAGGGGAAAAATTGAAAAAAAAGGAATATTTCCATCACACGGGTTATCCAGGAGGCTTAAAGTCCGTAACAGCCCAAAAAATGTTAAAAGAGAAACCGGAATTCATGTTGAAACTAGCTGTTAAAAGAATGTTGCCTAAAAACAGGCTTGGGAGATCAATGTTAAAAAATTTGAAGATATATGCAGCTTCAGATCATCCTCATGCTGCACAGCAACCAGAGCTGTTAGAGATTTAGGGAGGTTTTATGGAGTTTGAGAGATATTATGGAACTGGAAAGAGAAAGACATCAATTGCTAGGGTTTGGTTAAAAAAGGGTGAAGGTAATATCTTGGTCAATAAAAAAACATTGGATGAATATTTTAAAAGAGAAACCTCTAAGATGCTTATTAAACAACCGTTTGAATTTACTGATTCTCTGGGACATTTTGATGCTTTTATTACTGTCAAGGGAGGAGGATTATCTGGTCAGGCTGATGCCATAAGGCATGGTATTACCAAGGCTCTTTTGGAATTTAATCCAGAACTTCGCAAGAGATTGAAAAAGAATGGTCTGATAACAAGGGATTCTCGGGTTAAAGAACGAAAGAAATATGGTCAGAGAGGTGCTAGGGCAAGGTTTCAATTTTCAAAAAGATAATATAAAATTGTCAAAAAGAAGGTCTCTGACCTTCTTTTTTTTTGCCTCATTAATTTTTTTGAGAAGATAAAAATGATACATGTAGGTATTGTTGGGGGAAGCGGATATACCGGATCTGAACTTTTAAGAATTCTAATAGCGCATCCTAAGGTAAAAATCTCTGTTATTACCTCAGAAAGGTTTTCTGGAACAAATATTTCTGAGATATTTCCCTCTTTAAAAGATTTGATTAATATTGAGTTTAAGAAATTATCTCCGGAGGAAATGTCAAAAGATTGTGATCTCTTTTTTTTAGCACTCCCCCATAAAGTAGCTATGTCTTTTGTACCCTTATTATTAAAGAACGAGAAGAGGGTTATTGATCTTAGTGCGGATTATCGTATTAAAGATAAAGATATTTATAAAAGATGGTATTTTGAGGTTCATAAAAGCCCTGAGTTATTAAAAAATTCGGTCTATGGTTTATCTGAGTTAAATAGAGAAAAAATTAAAAATGCAAGATTGGTAGCCAATCCAGGCTGTTATTCAACCAGTATCATTCTTGCTTTAGCACCAATTATGAAGAGCGGATTAATAGATTTAGACTCAATAATAATTGATTCTAAGTCAGGGATATCCGGTGCTGGAAGAAAGTTGGATTTAAGTTTTCACTTTCCAGAGGCTTATAATGGTGTTAGAGGGTATAAACCAACTGGTCATAGACATATTCCAGAGATTGAACAAGAATTAAGCCTTTTGGCAGATTCCTCTGTGAAAATATCTTTTGTTCCCCATATTGTACCTATGAGCAGAGGTATGTTAAGCACGATTTATGTAAGAGCCAATCAGTTGATAGATACTAATGAGTTAATAGATATATATAAAAAATATTATCAAAATGAATTTTTTGTAAGGATATTAGAAAAGGGAAAGCTGCCTGATACTCACCATGTCATTGGATCAAACTTTTGTGATATTGGTCTTGAGGTTGATAACAGAAATAATCGCTTTATTATATTTTCCGCCATAGATAATTTAGTAAAAGGGGCTTCCGGTCAGGCAGTCCAAAACATGAATATAATGTATAACTTAAAAGAAAATATAGGATTGGAAAATCCTGCAATATTCCCTTAATTTTTGGGAGATTAAGTTGAAGGAGATATCAGGAGGAATAACATCAGTAAAGGGTATTAAGGCCACTGGTATTCATTGTGGGATCAAAAAGTCTAAAAGTGATTTGGCATTGATCGTATCAGAACCCATAGCTGTAGCTTCAGGAGTATTTACAACAAATAGATTAAAAGCAGCACCTGTTATTGTGAGTATGGAACATATTAAATCCGGAAGGTGTAAAGGGATTATTGTAAATAGCGGAAATGCCAATGCATGTACAGGGAGAGGAGGATATAAAGATTCAAAGGAAATCGTGAAATTAATAGCCAAGGAATTAAAAACTTCCCCAAAGAACATCTTGATTGCTTCAACAGGAAAAATCGGAGCCCCCCTTCCTATAGATAAAATAAAAAAGAATATACCTCTGCTCGTTAAAAGCTTAAGCAACAGTGGTGGGAAAAAAGCAGCAGAGGCAATACTGACAACGGATACTATGATAAAAGAGAGAGCAATAGAATATAATTATGATAACAAAGCAATTCGAATCGGTGGAATAGCGAAAGGTTCAGGAATGATCTTTCCCAAGATGGCAACGATGCTCTCTTTCATAACAACCGATGTTTCGATTAAAGATGAATTGTTGAAAAAAGCATTAAAAAGGTCAGTAGACAAATCTTTTAATATGATATCAGTGGATGGAGATACCAGTACAAATGATACGGTTATTTGTATGGCAAATGGGTGTGCTGGAAACAAGCTAATTGATAGAGCTGGGAGAGGTTTTAAATTATTTCAAGAAGCCCTTGATTTCATAACTCTTCATCTTGCCAAAAAGATTGTTAGAGATGGAGAAGGTGCAACAAAATTTATTGAGGTCAAGGTACAAGGGGCAAGGAGTAAACGTGATGCAAAAAGGGTGGCCTCTTTTATTGCCAATTCAAACTTGGTTAAAACCGCTTTTTTTGGAGAACAGGCAAATTGGGGCAGAATATTATCTGCAGCAGGCAATGCAGGTGTAGATTTGGATTTTGGTTCAATAAGTCTCTATTTAAACGGTTATAAAGTAGTTGAAAGAGGTATTGTCTCATATAAAGAAGACACTGATTTAAAAGAAGTTATGAAGAAGAAGGAGATTAAGATTTTGTTAAATCTAGGAAAGGGAGATAAAGAAGAAAGTGTCTGGACTACTGATCTATCTCATGAATATATAAAGATAAATGCTGAATATATAAGCTAAATTTTCTATGTTTTTCTTGCAAAAGAAAAATATATATGATAATTTTTTAAAATTGAGATAATTCAAGGCATTACAAAATCTTAAAGACACATGTCTTCTGATCTCTAAAGGAGTGCTCAGAAATGAGTTCTTTAGAGAAAAGACGAAGACAGAGGTTTTAACTCATTTAAAGGAGGTAGAAATGGCTGTAGTTTCGATGAAGGATTTATTAGAAGCTGGGTGTCACTTTGGTCATCAGACAAAAAGATGGAATCCAAAGATGAAAAAGTATATTTATGGAGCGAGAAATGGAATCTATATTATTGACCTAGAGAAGACATTGCAGATGTTTCAGATAGCTTATGATTTCTTTAGAGATGTAGCATCAGAGGGAAAGGAGATACTTTTTGTTGGCACTAAAAAACAAGCTCAACATTCAATGATTGAAGAAGCTAAGAGATGCAACATGTTTTATATAAAACAGCGATGGTTAGGGGGTTTGCTGACAAATTTTGAAACAATTAAAAAAAGGATTCTCAGATTGAGAGAATTAGAATCCATGAAGGAGAATCGTTTTTTTTCCTCTATCACAAAAAAAGAAATGGGAAGATTGGAAAAGGAAAGGATGAAGTTGGAGAAGTTTTTATTGGGGATAAAAGATATGGATAGGCTTCCCGGCGCTCTTTTTGTTGTAGATACTAAAAAGGAAAGAATAGCCGTTAGTGAGGCGAGAAAACTAGGTATTCCTACTGTAGCTATTGTAGACACAAATTGTGACCCTGATGAAGTTGATTATGTTATCCCATGTAATGATGACGCTATAAGAGCTATCAAATTAATAAGCGAGAAGGTTGCTGATGCTGTTTTAGAGGGAAGAAAAGATTTAGAAGTAAAAGAAGTTCAAGAATCAGAAGGAAAAGACGAAGATATTAAAGAAAAAGAGGTTAAAGAAGAAAAGAAAAAGGATGAGAAAGAAGTAGTATTAGATGAAAATTAAGAGAGTAATTTTGGTTGAGGAGGAAATTTAAATGGTTATAACGGCAGAGATGGTAAAGGAATTGAGAAGTAGTACAGGGGCAGGTATTATGGAGTGTAAAAAAGCACTGAAGGAGTCAAATGGAAGTCTTGAAAAGGCTATTGATTTTTTAAGGAAGAAGGGATTATCCACTGCTGTTAAAAAACAGGGCCGTGCTGCCTCAGATGGAATTATCGCTTCATATATTCACGGAGGAGGCAAGATAGGAGTATTGGTCGAAATAAACTGTGAGACAGATTTTGTAGCAAAAACTCCTGAATTTCAGCAGCTAGTAAAGGATATTGCTATGCAAATAGCTGCATCAGAACCTTTTTATCTAAAAAGAGAAGATATTCCTGAAGAGGTTATAAAAAAAGAGAGCGATATATATGCAACTCAGGCAAGAGACTCAGGAAAACCGGATAAGGTTATTGATAAAATTGTTGAGGGGAGGTTAGAAAAATTTTATTCTGAAGTTTGTCTGTTAGAACAACCTTATGTCAAGGATCCTGATATAACTGTCAATGATCTTATCGTTAATAAAATCAGTAATTTAGGTGAGAATATCGTTATTAAAAGATTTACAAGGTATCAGCTGGGAGAGGATTCATAATACTATAAAAACCTAAGATAAAGAAAAGATTTTATGACCAGCCTTAAGTATAAAAGGATACTTTTGAAACTAAGTGGAGAAGCATTACTTGGTGATAAAGAGTTTGGTATTGAACCAGAAATGATTAAGAATATTGCTCTTGAGATAAAAGAAATTCAAGAGATGGGAGCAGAGACAGCAATCGTAATAGGAGGAGGCAATATTTTTAGGGGAATAACCGGGATCTCTTATGGTATGGATAGAGTTTCAGCTGATAATATGGGGATGGTAGCAACGATTATTAATGCTTTAGCCCTTCAGGATGCTTTAGAGAAAGAGGGAATCCAAACCAGGATTCAAACAGCAATTGAGATGAAGGAACTAGCAGAGCCTTATATCAGAAGGAGGGCTCTTAGACATCTTGAGAAAGGAAGAGTTGTTATTTTTGCAGGAGGAACTGGAAATCCATATTTTACAACAGATACTGCTGCTTCTTTAAGAGCTAATGAAATGGGGGCAGAAGTCATTTTAAAAGCTACAAAAGTTGATGGTGTTTATAGTTCTGATCCAATGATAGAAAAGAATGCTACTAAGTTTACTAGCCTTAGTTATTTAGATATTATAAAAAAGGGATTGAAGGTTATAGATACAACAGCTGTTTCTCTCTGCATGGATAATAATATCCCTATTGTTATTTTTAACTTAAGCAAAAAAGGGAATATAAAAAGGATATTATTAGGAAAGAAGGTCGGAACCCTTGTGGGAGGGGAAAAAAATGGTTGAAAAAGTTTATAAAGAGATAGAAGAAAAGATGGAAAGTTCTCTTGAGGTGTTTCGAAAGGATCTGAATACCATTAGGACAGGAAGAGCTTCACTTTCGTTGTTGGATGGTGTTACAGTCGATTATTATGGAAATCCTACTCCCCTGAACCAAGTGGCAACATTGTCTGTACCAGAAAGTCGTTCGATAACGATCCAACCTTGGGATAATTCTATTATAGGCGCAATTGAAAAGGCTATCTTAAAATCAGATTTAGGATTAACCCCGATTAATGATGGAAAGATAATACGAATATCAATACCCCCTCTTACCGAAGAAAGGCGCAAAGAGCTTGTAAAGGTGGTTAAAAAGTATTCGGAAGAATGCAAAATAGCCATACGTAATATCCGTCGTGAGGGAAATGAATCTTTGAAGTCCTTGGAGAAAGACGGAGAGATTTCAGAAGACGAATTTTACAAATCTCAGCGTAAGATTCAAGAGGATACTGATAGTCATATAGAAAAGACAGATGAGATTACAAAGAAAAAAGAGATCGAAATTTTAGAGTTTTGATTTATTTCCAAAGAGAGATTTTTTGCGCCTATTAATTGACCTCTTCTAAAAATTTCCCCCAAAATCCACATGCTGAACAGCTGGAAAGAAATTTTAGAGCTAAAAGATTTTAACAAGGAGCTCTTCAAATGTTAGATCAAAAACTTCTGGTACAGATAAACAGGGATAAACTTCCTAAACATATAGCAATCATAATGGACGGTAATGGTAGATGGGCCAGAAAAAGATCTCTGCCGAGAATCGAAGGTCACAAGGCCGGGGTGAAGGCAGTAGAGGATACAGTTATATCTTGCAGAGAATTAGGTATTAATGCCTTAACCTTATATTCCTTTTCTTTAGAGAATTGGAAGAGACCTCAATCAGAGATAGATTCCTTGATGGATCTCCTGAAAGAATATATTGTCAAAGAGCTACCAAGAATGATAAAAGAAAAAATTCGCTTTAATGTGATTGGAAAGATTACCGATTTACCAACGACTGTTCAAGAGTTTATTGACAATGCAGTACAAATAACAAAGAAAAATAATGGATTGATTTTGACTTTAGCATTAAGTTATGGTGCTAGAGATGAAATAGTAACTGCTGTACAAAAAATTATAACTGAAGTTAGAGATGGAACCATTAATCATAGTAAGATAAATGATAAAATATTTGAAAGTTATTTATATACAAATGGGCTTCCTGAACTAGATCTTTTAATCAGAACCAGCGGAGAGATTCGTTTAAGTAATTTTCTTTTATGGCAATCGGCATATACTGAATTGTATTTTACAAAAATCTTATGGCCTGATTTCAGAGGGGATGACCTTTTAAAAGCGATTATTGAATACCAAAAGAGGGAAAGAAGATTTGGATTTACTGAGGATCAGTTAAACTTTAAAAGGGAAAAATAGGATATTGAAAAGGATCTTAAGTGCGGTTGTTTTCCTGCCTTTTTTCTTTGTCATTGTGTATTATGGAAGCCCCAGAGCCTTCTTTATATTTTTAAGCATAGCGGTTTTGATTGGACTTATTGAATTTTATTCAATGATTGAAAACAGCGGGAGAGAATGCTATAAATTTTTAGGCGTACCTCTGGGTTGGTTGCTCGTCTTAACGATTTATATAGAAAAAAACCATTTTACTATTTTATTTCTCACCTTTACTATTCTTCTGATATTAATTTACAGACTATTTCAAAAAGAGGATTTAACCAAAGCTATAGAAGGGATTTCTCATACCCTTTTTGGTGTTTTCTATGTAGGTCTGTTAATGAGTTATCTTCTCCTCCTTCGAGATCTTCAAGAGGGATATAAATATATCTTTTTATTATTTCTAATAACATGGATGGGTGATACAGTAGCCTATTATACGGGAATGTCTATAGGCAATAAAAAATTGTATCCTAAAATTAGTGGTAATAAAACGATTGAGGGTTCACTCGGAGGACTTATTGGGAGTATAGGTGGTGCCTTTATTGCTAAGCTCTGGTTCTTTTCTAACTTAAGATTGCTGGATTGTCTCGTCTTAGGTATTTTGTTGGGAGTGTTTGGACAACTGGGAGACCTTTGCGAGTCTTTATTAAAGAGGAGTTCAGCCATTAAGGATTCAGGCAAGATTATTCCTGGCCATGGAGGTATCCTAGATAGAGTTGATAGTATTTTATTTTCTGCGCCTTTGTTGTATTATTATTTCATCTTTTTATGGTAAGTTTATTCATTCTTATTAAAAAGGGGTAAATCTTTTGAAAAAAAGGATTGTTATTCTGGGTTCTACCGGTTCTATTGGGACAAATACCCTCTCTGTAATCAAACAAAATCAAGATAAGTTTCAAGTAACCGGTCTTACAGCTAAGAGTAATGTGGATCTTTTAGAACAGCAGATTAGAGAATTTAAACCAAGAGTTGTCTCTATATTCGATGAGGGAAAAGTATCTGATTTAGAAAAAAGATTAAAGGGTTTAGATATAGAAATTCTTTGTGGTGAAGAGGGAACAGTTGAAGTTGCTACTCTAAAAGAATGTGATATGGTTGTTTCTGCTATGGTGGGTTCAGCAGGATTAATTCCTACTTTAAAGGCCATAGAGAGTAAAAAGGATATTGCTTTAGCAAATAAAGAAGTTCTCGTTATGGCAGGCGAAATTATCATGGAAAAGCTAGAAAAAGGCGGGAATTTAATCCCTATTGATAGTGAACATAATGCCATATTCCAGTCCCTTGTTGGTGATAGAGAAAATCTTATTAGAAGATTAATTTTGACTGCTTCAGGAGGACCTTTTGTCCATCTTTCTCTTTCTGACCTAAAATATGTATCAGTAGAAGAGGCCTTGAGACATCCTAAGTGGGAGATGGGGAAAAAAGTAAGCATTGATTCAGCAACCATGATGAATAAGGGTTTGGAGGTTATAGAGGCTAAATGGCTTTTTAATGTAAAGATAGAACAGATTGAGATTTTGATTCATCCTCAGAGTATCATTCATTCTATGGTAGAGTTTGTTGATGGTTCTATTATTGCCCAATTAAGCCCCCCTGATATGAAGATACCTATTTCTTATGCACTGAACTATCCTAAAAGATTAGAAAATAAGCTTCCCTCTCTGAATTTGGCAAAGATAGGAGAGCTAACCTTTCTTAAACCAGACCCAGATAAGTTTTTGTGCCTTAGTTATGCCTATGAAGCCATCAGAAAAGGCGGCACAATGCCAACAGCATTAAATGCTTCTAATGAAATAGCTGTCCAGTCTTTTTTAAAAAGAGAGATATCTTTTTTAGATATACCAAGAGTCATTCGAGCAACGATGAACAATCATCATACACTTAAAGTCAATAAGTTAGATGATGTTTTACGAGCGGATAAATGGGCAAGACAAAGAGCAAAAGAGATTGTAGCAGAGCTAAAAAAGGATAGTAAGAAACCTTCTAAATATACTTCCATTCCAGAGAAAAATATAGATTTTAGACAGAATATATAAAGACAATCTTAACTTTACCAATCTTGGGCATTATAAAAAACTATAGAAAAAAATAGAGGATGTTTTATTCTTTGTATGTCTTTTAAATGAAAAGGGATTTTTTTGACAAATCATTTTGTAAATGCCTTTAATAAAGGGAAAAAGTCAGGGTTATTGATATTATTGTCCACAGGATTTTACAGCGGTTTTTTCCCTTATGCCCCTGGAACATCTGGTAGTGCAGTTGGAGTTATCATCTATTTTTTTATTTCTCAATACAGTCTTCTTTATTATATAATTCTTTTGACAGCTATTTTTTTTATTGGTGTCTGGGTTTCAGGTAAAGCAGAGATTATCTTCAATCAAAAAGACCATAAGTTCATTGTTATCGATGAAATAGAAGGCTTTCTCATAGCAATGTTTCTTGTGCCCAGAACACTATCCTTTGTCATAGCTGGATTTATTCTTTTTAGATTGGTGGATATAGCGAAACCATTCTCAAGGTTTGAACGTTTATCGGGTGGTTTAGGTGTGATGGCAGATGATATCATTGCTGGAGTGTTGACTAATATTTTATTGCAATTATTCAGGCTTCTGACATAATGAAAATAGAAGATACCGTTGGAGAGCTGTTAAAGAAAAAAGGCTTAAGTATATCGATAGCTGAATCATGTACAGGTGGTCTTCTGGGTTATTTGATAACCAACGTTCCTGGAAGCTCGAAATATTTCAAAGGAGGTATCGTAGCCTATAGCGATCAATTGAAAGAAAAGTTTTTATATATACCCAAGGAGATTATAGAAAAGTTTGGTTCTGTGAGCCCTGAGGTAGCTAAATCAATGGCTGAAGAAATCAGAAAGAATGGGGAAACTGACTTAGGGTTAGCGATAACAGGTATTGCTGGTCCTGGAGGCGGCAGTAAAATGAAGCCAGCAGGTCTTGTATATATTGCTTTAGCTACACCAGACGTGACAGAGTGGCAATCTTTTCATTTTTCAGGGGATAGAAAGAGCATACGGTCTCAGTCAGCAAGGAAGGCATTATATATCTTAAGAGATTATTTAAAAAAGATATAAGTCTATGATCAGATCATTTATTGCTATTGATATTCCCCAAAGTATCAAAAATATAATTGCGAGAGTTCAATCTGATTTTAAAGAATCTGGTGCAGATGTAAAATGGGTAAAACCCGAACTCATTCATCTTTCCCTAAAGTTTTTGGGCAACATAAAAGAAGAACAGATAGATGAAATAAAGAAGAGCATGATTAAATCTGTTAAAGGGATTACCCCCTTCTTTATGACTTTAACAGACATTGGTGTTTTTCCTAATATAAGATATCCAAGGGTAATATGGATGGGCTTGGAAGATAAAACAGAAAGATTATTAATCCTTCAAAAAAACATTGAGGAGAATCTTAATATACTGGGATTCACACCAGAGGAAAGGAAATTTTCTCCTCATTTGACCATAGGCAGGCTCAAATCATTAAAGGGTAAAAGCAGATTGGCAAATATGATTCATGCCAAGAAGGGCATGAATATCGATGGGAGCATATCTGTTAATAAAATAAATTTAATGAAGAGCGAGCTCAGGGTTGCTGGGCCTATTTATTCTGTTTTAGAAACCGTTAGCCTCGCATAAAATTTATGAGTTATAAGATAAGATTATAAACAAATTATTAATGGGGGGAACATTATGAGTAATGATAAAGAAAAAACAGAAAAAGCAATAAGCCTAGCCCTTCTCCAGATCGAGAGACAATTTGGAAAAGGTTCAATTATGCGGTTAGGGGATAAAAAGGTTCTTAAAGATGTTTTGGTAATTCCTACAGGTTCTATTTCTTTAGATTGCGCCTTAGGTTTGGGGGGCATACCCCGGGGAAGAGTGACTGAGATATTTGGTCCAGAAGCTTCAGGAAAGACCACATTAGCCCTTCACATGATAGCTGAAGCGCAAAAATTAGGGGGTATTGCAGCATTTATAGATGCAGAACATGCCCTCGATACTGTTTATGCGAACAAATTAGGAGTGAAACTTGATGACCTTTTGATTTCTCAGCCAGATACTGGGGAACAGGCCCTGGAGATAACAGAGGTCTTGGTGAGGAGTGCTGGTATTGATCTAGCCGTAATCGACTCTGTAGCAGCACTTGTTCCCAAGGCAGAGATCGATGGAGAGATGGGAGATGCTCATATGGGTTTACAGGCAAGGCTCATGTCTCAGGCCTTGAGAAAACTTGCGGCTGTTATTAATAAATCCAATACCAGCGTCGTATTTATAAATCAAATTCGACAAAAGATAGGGGTTATGTTTGGCAATCCGGAAACAACGACAGGTGGAATGGCCCTTAAGTTTTACTCTTCTTTGAGATTGGATATAAGAAGGATTTCTCCTATCAAAGAGGGAGAAAATGTGGTGGGAAACAGGACAAGAGTAAGGGTAGTTAAAAACAAAATGGCTCCTCCCTTCAAACATGCAGAGTTTGATATTATGTATGGGGAGGGGATATCAAGAGAAGGAGACATTATTGATTTAGCTGTTGATAATAATATCATATCGAAAAGTGGGACATGGTACTCTTATAAGGATGAAAGGCTGGGTCAGGGTAGGGAGAATGCTAAAAAATTCTTAAAAGAAAATCCTGATATAATAGCTAAACTGGAAAACGACATTAAAAAGATTCTTGGGATTTCTAAAGAAACAAAAGAAAAGAAGGATGAGTAGAAAAAGGAAAAAGATTGGTTGAAATTTATGGCTATCGATGACAATGAACTGAACAGGGCAAAGAATGTGGCTTACCGATTTCTCTCTTATAGGCCCAGAAGTGAAAGAGAAGTTATTAGAAGATTAAAATTAAAAGGATTTACAAAAGATACCGTAGAGAAGGTTATAAACACCTTAGAGAAATATGGCTATATAGATGATGCTAAGTTCGCCTTTGACTGGGCAAAATATCGACTTCAAAACAAACCTATAGGAAAGAATCGTTTAATAAGAGAACTGAGAGAAAAAGGTATAGCATCAGACATAATTCACGACGCAGTAGATGAGACATATGAAAATATAGACGAATCTGAAATAGCCAGAGAACTGGCAAAAAAGAAGATTCGTTCTTATAAGGGGCTTGGGGATAGGATTATACAAAGGAGATTATTTGCCTTCTTACTACGGAGAGGATTTTCCATAGAGACCAGCAAGAGAGCTATTAATGAGGTGTTAGGGTTGTAAAGGATAATATCACGATGCCCCATTCTTTCATTTATTTCTTTCTTTTTGTATTCGGAACAATCATCGGTAGTTTTTCCAATGTCTGTATATACAGGATTCCTCTAAAACAATCTGTTATAACTCCTTCGTCCTTTTGCCCTTCCTGCATGAGCCCGATAAAGTTCTATCACAACATACCAATTTTGAGCTATATCTACCTTGGGAGAAGTTGTCCCTCTTGTCATACAAGAATACCTTTTCGATATCCTTTGGTTGAGCTTCTCACAGGATTAATTTATATAGCCCTATACATGAAATTTGGTTTATCTTTAGGATTTTTTGTCTTTATTCTTCTTTGTACTGCCTTGGTTATTATTGCATTCATTGACCTTGAAAACAGGATTATCCCTGATAAGATTACTCTTCCTGGAATCGTTGTCGGTTTATTATTAAGTTTTTTTACTATTTCATTTGTAAATTCGCTTCTCGGTCTTTTTATTGGAGGGGGCATCTTCTTTCTCATAGCCTTTATAAAGAGAGGAGGCATGGGGGGAGGAGATATTAAGCTCATGGCTATGATCGGTTCATTCCTAGGCTGGCAGGGAAGCCTCATGACTATATTAATAGGTTCTATAGCAGGCTCAATAATCGGAATAATCCTTCTTCTCAAAAAAAGGAAGGGCATAAAGGACATCATCCCTTTTGGTCCTTTTTTAGCTTTTGGAGGAATTTCTTATATTCTCCTGGGTGAAGAGTTTTTTAAATGGTATTTCTATTTAGTAGGTTTGTGATAGCCAGCTGATCTTTATTTAATTTATTTTAGTCTAATTCTATACTTTTTCAGCATAAAATCGGGGACATAAGAGAATTTAGCGATCTTCAATGCCAGATGTCCCAAATCCTGTTCAAAATTTAAATACTTGTACTTTTTGGGGAGAATTTTTGCGAACGTATTGTACATGTATTGGTAAAGGCCCTTAAATTTCCTTTTCCCTTTTGCAAAATGGAGCACAAACGTTTCTTCATTCAGCTCTTCTCCTATGATAAAACCTCCCGGTTCTTTGTCCACATAGTATATGCCTCCACATAAAATCAGGTTATCATAAAGTTTCAATGCTTCTAAACAGGGATCATAGTCTGTTTCTTGATCCGGAACACCTATATCTTCTTTCCATTGATTGAGAATATTTACTGCATCTTTCATTCTCTCCTCGGTCAAAGGATAGGCCTCATTTTCATATAATCTCATAAACTGCTTGAGAAGATTTCTTTTTTTATGGAGTTTTCTCCCTTTGAATGTCGATATTTTTTCAACAGTATAAATATAGTCCATATCTTCTTCTTTGTATGAGAACTCAAATTCATCAGTATTAAAAATTCCTAACCACTCTTCTGGCACAGGGAATAAGAAATCAACATCTTTCATAAGATTTTTCAAATAGTCATAATCAATTTTTCTAATGTCAGTAGTAGGCATTAAATAGATAAATCCATCATAAGTTCTGCCTTTTATAAAGAGCTCTTTATCAAAAATCACTTCATAATTATGAGGATTTCTAAATAGATAGATGTTAGCAAATGTATATTCAGATATAGGGGTATCAACGTTCTTTAATCTTTCATAAAGAAGATCTTTATGATTAAAACTTAATTTCTCGATATTCATAGTAACCTTTTTAAAAGTTTATATATTATTACAATAAATATATTTCTTATCTTTATTGATGACAAACTCAATAAGCCTTTTCAAAATATTTATCTGATTTACATTTCCGCTAAAAAGGAAAATTTAGGTTGCATATTGATAGATTGGTGGTTAATATTTAAATTTATATATTGAAACATATCAAAAGGAGATGAGAATGACTGAACGTAAAGGAATTGTGACAATGGGAGGAAAACCAATTACTTTAATTGGTGATGAAGTTAAGGTTGACATGGAAGCTCCTGATGTTGAAGTGATTGACAATGACCTTTCTCCGGTTAAAATTTCGTCTTTCAGTGGTAAAGTGGTTATTATTTCTTCAGTTCCATCACTTGATACTCCTGTATGCGACATAGAAACACGGAAATTAGATGATGAGGTTGGTAAGCTTGATTTTGATGTTGAAATCCTTACTATCAGTATGGACCTTCCCTTTGCACAGGAGCACTGGTGTGGTGCAGCTGCAACGAAAAAGGTCAAAACATTATCAGATTATCGTGATGCTTCCTTCGGGATGTCATATGGTGTTTTAATTAAAGAAGTTAGGCTCTTGGCCAGAGCAATCTTTATTCTGGATAAAGAAAGAATTATTCGTTATATCCAGTTAGTTAAAGAAGTCACAAATGAGCCGGATTATAGTGAGGTTATGAGTGCTGTAAAAAAACTGAAATAGGGAAAAGAAATTAAAAAATCTAGTATTTATCTAAAATTTTATAAAAGGAGGTTTTAAAATGGCGGAAAGATTGGAAGTTTATAAGTGTGAGGTATGTGGAAACATTGTTGAGGTCTTGCATGAAGGTGCTGGAGAGTTAGTTTGCTGCAATCAACCAATGAAGCTTTTCAAAGAAAATACTGTAGATGCTGCTTTGGAAAAGCATGTTCCAGTAGTTGAGAAGACCTCTCAGGGTTTTACAGTAAAAGTTGGCAGCGTTCCCCACCCTATGGAGGAGAAGCATTATATCGAGTGGATTGAGGTCATTGCCGATGGTAAGGTTTATCGCGCTTTTTTGAAACCAGGTGAAGCACCCCAGGCAAATTTTGATATCAAGGCAGAGAATATTACTGCCCGAGAATACTGTAACCTGCATGGATTATGGAAAAGTTAATTATCCTTTTGATTGAAAATATTTAGAAAACTCGAAATAGCTTTTAGATGCTTAAAACTTCATCGATACTTCTGCAAGTCTAAAACTTTAATGAATTCTGAGATGTATCATAAATTTCAAGCAATCATTGGAAGCTTAGTTGCTAAAAAAGATAATCAAGAATCTCTTACCGGAATTAATATCGATGACCTTTATAAGCCCGAAGAAGATAGTGATAAATCTGTTGCAAGAAATATCAATGCTGCTTTTCTTATTTGTTTATCAGGAGATGCCCATCCGAAATATCATGAAGCTGAAAAATATCTTTCAAGGATAAAAAAGCATCCTTCCCTGGAGAAATAGCGTCTTTTTTTTTAAAAGGTTTATCACTCATTCAAAGAGAAATCGTAAATTTATGCTCAGATGGTAGTTTACATGAAAAAGAGCTCAATGAACTCTATTCATGGATTATAAATCGAGCACCCTCTTCCCACCGAAGTGATAATCTTGAGAAATTCCATTCCTTTTTCTTCCCAGAAGGCACGTCAATACTTAATAAAACTTCTCAAATGATTGATGCACTCAGGGATAAGAGGACAATTAATCTTTCAAAACTCAATTCTGATCCGATAAGAAATCCTGCAAAGGAAATACTTTTTACCTCTAATATACTCCTTACCATACCTCCAAAATCTAAGAATATCGATTCTTTGCCCATAAAAGAATCTATAAGAGAGCAGCTTAAAGATACCATAAAAGAAGATCAGCAATACTTTTATGATCACCCCATTCAAATCGGTACAGATAGAGAAAACAGTGAAGCAATCTATGGCCTTAGAGAACTGGAGAGAGCTGTAAACTATGAATCAGATCGTGGCTCAATATCTAAAAACGCAGTGATAAACTGTGTTCTTTCAGTATCCGTAACCCATAGAGGGCTCCATAGAATAAGCAAAGAATATCTTGAAGAAGAGCTTAAAGGCTCTACGAACATCCAACGAATCAATATCTACGTATTCACTGAGGAAGACACGAGAAGATTAAATAATGAGATTCTGATTCCGGCTGCAGAAAAATATTTCACCAATCGTGATACTTCTGTTCTCCAAGAGATTATTGGCGTAGATGGCGAATATGGCAGGCACTATAGCTTTCTTAAAACTATATCAGTTTTCTGGAACGTATTGATTGATCCTGAAATAAAGGGAACGTTTAAGATTGACCTTGACCAGGCATTTCCCCAAAAAGAGCTGGTCAAAGCCGTAGGTTTATCAGCCTTCGAGCATTTTCAAACACCGCTTTGGGGGGCTGAAGGAATTGACCACTGGGGAAACAAGGTAAAACTCGGTATGATTGCCGGAGCACTCGTTAATGAAAAAGATATCAAAAAATCGCTCTTTACCCCTGATGTTACCTTTCCCTCTGATAACATCAAAGCAGATGAATGGATTTTTCTAAGCCACCTTCCGCAGGCACTCTCTACTCAAGCAGAGATGATGACTCGATATACTGACAAAAAACTTGATGGCAAAAAAAGATGCCTTCAGCGTATTCATGTTACGGGAGGCACTAACGGGATCCTTGTTGAAAGCTTAAGGCAGCATCGCCCTTTTACACCAACTTTTATTGGCCGTGCTGAAGACCAGGCCTATATTATGTCTGTGCTGTTTAAAAATGAAAATAATAGTCTCCTTAGATATGTTCATAAAGATGGCTTGATTATGCGTCACGACAAAGAAGCATTTGCTGGACAGGCCATAAAAACTGCAGAGATTGGGAAAATCATAGGTGATTATACACGCATGCTCTGGTTTTCCTATTATGCCAGAGCTCTGCCCTGGCCATTAGAAAAGACTAAAGATAATATTGATCCCTTCACCGGCTGTTTTGTTTCTTCATTACCCTTTACAGTCATCTATCTAAGACTTGCTCTTAAGGCTGCCTCATTCTTCAGTGATATTAAAAGATTCAACGTGGGACTAGACCTATTAAAGACTGGGACACGAATTCTGGATAGGGTAATAAACCATTTGGATAAAGAACCCAACCCCCTTATCAAACAATACCAAAAAGAAAAAGAGGGATGGAATCTTTATTATGATATCCTTGAGAGGATTGAAGTGAAATTGAAGTCGGATGATTCCTTTGCACTGGAACTAAAGAAAAAAGCGCTAAATTTGGTTAAAGATTCTAAAATAAGATTTTAATATACTAACCCGCCTTACCACCCCTTTCTGCATATAACCCTTTTCTTATTAACCACTCTTTTTTCTTCTAATCCTTTGATTCCTATTAAAGTTCTCAAGCGAGATTACCGATAAGAAGTAAACGGCTTTTCAAAAGAAATTTATGCTTATAAATAGCTGATTTATATGGTTTTAAAAATCATTATGCTCGAAATCTTTATTATGGTTTTTGGCACATTAATCTCATTTCTAAGGGCTTAAAAAGCGAAAACAAAGGAAATAGGTATGCCAAGATTCTTAAAGAATTTAAAACTTAAATATATAAAAGAGAAGAGATACTTTTGTTTTCTAAATTTCTTGATTCTTTTTCCGTTGATTTTCACAGGGTGTGTTACTACTAATAACTATGATTATAAAGGAGATGTTACAAACAATACCCCTTATGATATTAAATACAAAAAGGTACAGGAATACCTGGAGAAGGCTGCCAATTTTAGATATGAAAGAGATAAGGTCTCTCAAAAATCAGTAAAGTCATCTTCCAACAGAGACATGATAAGGGATAAAACAGATTTCTGGTTTCCTTTTGTAAGTATTATAGAAGATATTAAGAAAGATAGGGCTGATTATTGGCAACTGCCTGAAGAGACAGAAAAGAAGGGACGAGGGGATTGTGAAGACAAGGCAATATGGCTCTATTCAAAGTTGATAAAAGAGGGTTTTATAGATGTAAGATTGGTCATAGGCAAATATCGAGAGTCCAGTCCTTATCTACATGCTTGGGTCGTTTGGTATCAGGAAGATAAGATATTTATTTTAGATCCAACCAAAAACAGAAATATCTGGGAGCTAAGGGATTACCCTGCGGGTTATTATCAACCCTACTATTCCTATTACAAGAATAAAAAGTGGCGTCACAAAGTAATTGAAAAATAGAAGAATAATCCCAATTTCAATATTGATTGTTCTATACCTTGTTATTCTATTAATTTATAACATTGTTACATATTAAATATAATAATATAATAATATAATAAAAAAATAAAAAAAATATTATTTTTTTCTTGACAGTATATTTTTTTTATTTGAAAATCAATTTCTTAATTTAGAATATCTTTATAATATCTTAAGGAGTTACAATGAAAGTGAAAAATTATCTTCACGTCTCTACTTTCCTTATCACCATACTTTTTTTCCTCACTTTTTTCTTTATTCCATCTTCTTATGCTCAACAGCCAGAAAAATTAGCCAATATAACAATCTTTGAGGGCGATGTCTTTGTTAAGAGCAAAGTATCTGAGCCTAAGGAAAAGTGGGCTAAGTTAAAGAAGGCTCCTCACATATTATATAACGGTGATGAGGTAAAAACAGAGAAGGGGACAGCAGAGATAGAGTTTTTGGATGGAAGTATTGTTAAGATAGCTGAGAAGACGAGTATTGCGATAGATGAGAGTTTAAAAAAGAGAAAGTCTTTAGGGATATGGCTTGACATATACAAAGGCAGGACGATAAAGGTATTTTTTGGTAAGTTATGGGCTGAAATTAAGCCGAGCAAAGAGAAAAAAACGGAGTTTGAGTCACCCACTGTGGTAGCAGGTGTAAGATCGACGACCCTTTCCTTTAGTTTTGATCCTGCAACAAGACACACAACAGTCACGGCACCTGCAGGATCGATATTAGATGTAAGTGATATAGACGGTGTTACACGAATAACGTTTGTGGATGGCGCGATAGATATTGCTGTTAACCCTGAGACAAGTGAAATAACTTTTACTGTTATATCTGGAAGCCACACCATACTAGCTACGTGTGGTACGGAAGTTCAAGTTGATGCAGGAGATTGTGTAGGTATCATTTATGATGCAGCGATAAAGACTACTACCATTAATGTTACATGTGGTACGGTTACGGTAATAGATCCTCAAGGCCAGAGACAGGATTTAACTGCGGGAGAAACAACAACAACGACCTGTGCATTGCCTCCAGGTGAGCCTCCTCCAGGGCTGCCTCTAATTGATACAGGTGAGCCGCCAGAGAGATTGAAGACTAAAGACGTACCAGCAAGCCCTTCTGGTGGTGAGAGTAATGGCAAAAAAGATGATGTATTATAAGAACTATATCATTTAAATTTCTTAACGAATAATAAAGGGATTAATGAAAGCTAATAAGAGAAAAGGGATATTAAGTTTTATCTTCTTTTGTTTTGTAATAATATCCCTCATATTTTTTATGAGCTCATCTGCTTTGGCTCAGCAAAGAGAGCGAGCTGGAGTAGAGCCCCGAATCAAGATTGGCTCCCTTGAAATACATCCCAGCTTAGAAGTTGAACAGGTCTATGATGATAATATATTCTTAGAATCAACAAATGAGCAACATGATTTAATTACTCTGACAAGGCCTGGTATTCGGTTTTTTCTTCCAATAACGGGGGATCATTATCTTGACCTTGATTATTTGGCAGAGCTTTCTGTATTTTCTGATAACAGCCAGGAAAATTATCAAAATCAAACTTTATACGCAGGGGGAAATCTTAACTTTCCCGGTGGTCTTTATTTTATGGTAAGGGACATATACAGAGATACAACAGACCCATCTTCAAGTGCAGAGCAGAGCGATTTAGACCCAAGAACGCGAAAGAAACTCAACACAGCCCTCTCCACTCTCGGTTATAAGCTGGGTGAGAAAAGCAGGGCAGAATTAGGTTTTTCTTATTATACAATAGACTACGAAGATCCCGCTAATGACAGGCTTGACAGGAGCGAAGTAGCAGGGAGGGGAACCTACTTTTATAAATTCTGGCCAAAGACAACTGCCCTTTTTGAGTTTGTGCATAGCTCGAATATGTTTGATCAGCTTGCGAAAACAGACCCACAGGACGATTCAAAGGCCTATGAATTTAATACGGGTCTTCGTTTTAACACGGATGCAAAGCTGAGGGGAGATATAAGAGTTGGATACGAGAAGAGGGATTTTGAGACTATAGGTGATGATGACAATTTCGTCTTTGATGCTGAACTGACTTGGCTTGCAACCCCAAAGTTTACAGGAAGAATCTCATTTTCACGCAGCACAGAAAATGCTGAATCGAGCACTGATGAGTTTTATAGACATAATCAAGTTAGCGTAGGGGCCACACACAGATTTACAAATAAGCTTTATGGTTCCATTGATTTTACCTATTATAAAGATGACTATAATACTGACAGAGAAGATGAAAACACAAAAGAGATTGTAGAGGCAGGGTATTATTTCAAGGAGTGGTTGAGAGTTTTTGTAAGATACGAAAGAGAGGACCTTGACTCTACAATTGATTTAAATGACTATGAAGATAACAGGGTTTCTTTTGGCATAGCCATGACTTACTGAAAAAACTGATAGTTTTCTTTAAAGCTTTAAGATTTAATTCAGCTTAATATTTTTCTAAATTTATGATAAAATAATTAAAGCGAAAAATAAAATGTTTTTGATTAAATCTCTTTTAATCAAAGGTAACAATGATAAATATAACAAAGACATCTCACTTCCTCAAACCTATCTTCATAAATATCCTCGTATTACTAATTTTTTTACTCTTTAATTCTTCATCTGCATACCCTCAAGAAGAAGAATATACTGTTGGTGGAAAAGACTTGCTGGATATTATGGTCTTTGAAGAAAGTGACCTTTCAAAAAGAGTGAGGATTAGTGAAGATGGTTATATTACCTTTCCCCTTTTAGGTCAGGTTAAGGTCGGTGGCCTAACCGCTTCCCAGATTGAAAAGAAGTTAGCAAAATTATTGGAAGACGGTTACCTTGTCAATCCCCAAGTTTCGGTAATGGTTAAGTACTTTGAAAGCAGGAAGGTATCTGTCTTGGGTTGTGTAGAAAAACCCGGCACATATAGCCTGATCGCTAAAACGACCATTCTTGAGGCCATATCTAAAGCAGGCGGGCTTGATATGGAGGAGAAATTTACAAATGTTGTCTTAATTAGGCCAAATCCAAAAGGAGCTAATAGTGAAATGACAACCATAACCATAAATTTAAATAAACTACTTAAAGGTAAAAATACATCGTTAAATATTGAGGTTAAAAATAAAGATACAATTATCATACCTAGGTTTGATACAGTATTTGTTTTCGGTCAGGTAAGAAACCCAGGGGCTGTTGTTATGGAAAAAGATATAACGATTGTTGAAGCAATCGCCCTAGCGGGTGGATTCACAAGATTGGCATCTGAGAACCGCACAAGGGTGATTAGGGTTGTAGATGGGAAGTTAACAAAAATCACGGTGAAGATGGCTGATGTTAAAAAGGGAGATTCGAGCAAAAATATAATTCTAAAGCCCGAAGATATAGTAGTTGTACCAGAACGCTTTTTTTAAAAAAGACATATGCAAATAATTATTGATAAAAAGGTAAAAAATGACTCCTACACATTTTGAGAAAGAAATCCATCTAAGGAATTACCTCAGAGTAATAAAAAAGAGGCAATGGATAATAATAACTTTCTTTCTTATTGTGGTTATTACTGTAACAATCCACTCTTTTAAAATGAAACCCGTCTATCAAGCTACTGCAAAAGTTCTTATAGAGAAGGAAGAACCAAAAGTAATATCCATTGAAGAGGTCTTGGCCTTGAACTTGGATAGGAAAGAACAAGACTATTACCAAACTCAATACAAGATAATCGAAAGTCGTTCATTAGCAAACAAAGTCTTAAAGAAATTAGATCTGAAAAACAACAAGGATTTTTTACCACCAAAAAAAGATGATTTTAGTATTATCAGATATCTGTCTTCTGCTTTAAATACTTCTGTAAGTAAATTGAAACGTGAAGAGAAAGAATATTCAGAAAAAGCAGAACTGACAGAATCAAAAGAGGAAACAAGATTAATTGATCTTTTTCTTTCCAAACTTATTGTAAGTCCTATAAGGAACAGTCGGCTGGTAGATATCAGTTATGAAGGGCACAATCCCCTCTTAATAACTAAAATTACCAATACTTTAGCTGAAGCCTATATACAAAAGAACTTAGAGGTAAAATTTTATGCATCTGAAGAAGCAAAAGAGTGGCTTAGTGAACGGCTTCAAGAACAGGAAAATAAACTTGACGAATCTCAACGTGCCTTCCAAAAATATAAAGAAGAAAATAATATCATTTCTATAAAAGGAAAAGAGAATTTGGTTACCCAAAGACTTACACAATTAGGTACTGCCTTTACAGAAGCCAAGTCAGAAAGGATCGGAAAAGAAACCATGTATTTTCAATTAAAAAAATATGGTAACGATCTAGAGAAAGTCGAAACCCTCCCAGTCATCGTTGATAATCGATTGATTCAGAATCTAAAAGAAGATTATGTGAGATTACAGAGGGCGTTTTCAGAATTATCAGAAAAATATAAAGAAAAACACCCCAAGTTGATCAGAATAAATTCTCAGTTGCAAACAATGAAAAAGAGAGCAACCGAAGAGATAAAAAAGGTAGCCAGCAGTATTGAGACAGAGTATCGAGTTCTACTCTCCAGGGAACAGGCATTAAAGAATGCTCTTGATGCCCAACAAAAAGAAGCTTTAGACTTGAATCAGAAGGCCATAAAATATGGAATCCTTGAAAGGGAGGTAAATACTAATCAACAGTTTTATGATACGTTATTAAATCGTTTTAAAGAGACAACCCTTACAGGAGAGCTCAAGACGGGAAATATAAGGATTGTAGACCGTGCTGAAGTTCCCAGCAAGCCGGTAAAGCCAAATAAAAAACTTAATATTTTATTAGCAATAATTGTAGGATTGACTATTGGCACAGGTTTGGCATTCTTTTTCGAATATCTTGACTCTACAATTCAAACCCCTGAAGATATAGAAGATTATTTAAGGATTCCTTATTTAGGTGGTATTGAACAGTTTTCAAAAAAGACCTCAGCTGATAATATGGAGAAGGAATTATTTGTTCTTTCCGATCCTCAATCGACAATTTCAGAGGCTATAAAAGGTGTGAGGACTAATATTTCTATAATAAGAGATAAAGATTTAAAAAGAGCAATACTTATTACCAGTACAGCCCCTAAAGAAGGGAAGACTGCAATAGTATCAAATTTGGCCATAGTCCTTGCCCAGACCGGGAAAAAAGTTTTATTAATCGATGCGGATATTCGAAAACCGAGAATTCATGAGCTTTTCGATTTGAAACTTTTACCTGGTTTAACTGATATATTGCAGGGTAAAAACAACATTGAACCTATAATCCAATCAACATCTGTTGAAAATCTCAGCATCATAACAAGTGGTGATGTTCCTCAGAACCCGTCAGAACTCCTGAGCTCTAAGAGAATTCAGTTGATGATTGAATCTTTAAAGAAAAAGTTCGATT
>DATKYB010000116.1 GCA_035528715.1 Nitrospinota bacterium
ACGAAGAAAAGCAATTATTTTTTGACGTTTTGTAAAGATACGAGCAAGCTTTATAGCTCCATCATTAGCGTCTGAACCTGAAAGTCCAAAAGAAACTTTTTTGGTCCTATTTCCTGGAGTTATTTGCACTAATTCTTGGGCCAGTTCCACTTGATTTTTATTATACATATAGGCTGTAGTGTAATTGGTAAAATTATTAACTTGTTCCTTTATTGCTCTTACTACTCTGGGATGGGCATGACCAGTATTTAGAGCGGCAGCACTGGAAAGAAAATCTATATAACGATTACCATCAATATCCTCTACGATTGCACCTTTCCCTCGTTTCATAACAAAAGGATAGTAAGGTACCCGAGAAGCAGGTGAGATAACTTCTTCATCTTGTTTGATGATTTTAAGAGATTCAGTCAATTTTTTTTCCATTCTTTTCCCTTTTTACTATCCCGGCATAATAAGATCAGAAAATCCGAGCAAGTCCCAAAATACTCATAAAGGCCCGATAACCTTCTAAAACTGTTTTCCCCTGCACCTTAATAGTCCTCCCATTTATCCTCTCTACAAAAGGGTAAATATAAGCCTGGTCAGCCATCTCCGCTGTAAAAAACTTTACCTCAACTGTAACTGGAAGGTCTACATGGAAAGGTTTTACACTTGAAAGTCCACTAATAGCTTTTTTAACTCCATCTCTAATCAATTGATGAGATTTTTCCGGATGGAGGCACTCCGCTCCTGCCCGTCCGAAAGCTTTTTTAACTATTGCAGTTTCAAGGTGTTCTCCTATGAATGCTTTAGCGTCGCGACAAACAGTTTCATCGCCACTTAAAAAGATAACAGGAACATTAAAATGTCCTGCAATAACCGTATTGATTTCTGGCTCCCCAACTTCGATCCCATTTAACCTTACACAATTCACCATAGGAGCATAATATGTATGATCTAATATGGCGTGTAGTGTACCAATCTTGGCATGATAACCTATAAGAAGCGTTCCGTCACATCCTTCTACGCCCTGCATCATACATAAGGGTTTGTCGAATCCTGAAATTAAATGAGCCACAGGATTAAGCTGGGAAAGTATAATATTTGTCATCTTATTATGTGAATCATTTACAACAATCTCTTTTGCTCCTGCCTCCAACGCTCCTTCAATGGCTGCATTGACATCTCCTACCATTAGTTCCCGAGCCTGTTTATATTCCTCTTTCTCTGGAAGAACCTGATCAAAATGAACAATCCCGGTGATTCCTTCCATATCTACTGAAATGAATATCTTCATTTATTCTCCTCCATAAAATATTTTTTTAATAAAACTAGATTAACCATACTTGTCTTGTTTTTATTTAAATTATAAACCCAAAGTTAAGTAATTATTCTTTTTAAGAACTTTCCCTCCTCTCTTTCCTGTCAAATTTCCTTTTTCTACACTAATAACCCTATTAACAATTACATACTCAATACCTTCGGGCTTATTTCTTGGTTCTTTATAAGTTGCTTTATCAATAATTCTATCAGCATCAAAGACCACAATATCTGCCCAAAAACCCTCTTTAATCAACCCTCTATCTTTTAACCCAATCTTTTGTGCCGGAAAAGATGTCATTTTTCTTATCGCTTCTTCAATATTAAGCAACTTCCTGTCTCTAACATAAACCCCCAGAATCCTAGGAAAAGTACCGTATGTTCTCGGATGAGGAATTCCAATTCCTTCGTCAACTCCATCAGTTCCTATTATGGTATATGGACAGCTAATCACTTTTTCCAAATCTTTTTCATTCATCATAAAAATAATCATCTCTGCATCAGTACCATCATTGGCAATTATTTCAAATATAGTATCATAGATACTTTTATTCCATTCTTTGGAAATTTCTAAAATATTTTTACCTATAAATTCCGGATAATTAAGGGAATATGTTAATACAATATTCTCGCATCCTGTCTGTTTAATAAAATTTTGCCAGTCTGTTTTCTCTTCAATAAACTCTCTCATTCTACCTCTTTCTCTGGGATCTTTACATCTTTCCTTTAGTTTTTCCTCTCCACCTTCATGGGCAAAAGGAGGTAATATTGCCCCTAAAAATGATGCGCCTGCTAAATAAGGATAAGCATCTACTGTAATATCAACACCATTCTTCCTTGCTTCTTCGATCATCTTTAAGGTTTTATCAATTTTTCCCCAATTAAATTTTCCGGCAGCTTTGTGATGAGATATTTCGATTGGCACTTTAGCTTCCACCCCAATTCTTATAGCCTCATCAAGAGCACTAAATAAATGATCTGCTTCATCTCTTATGTGTGTTGAATAAATTCCTCCATATTTTGCTACACCTCTTAAAAGTTCTACTAATTCTTCAGTTTTCGAATAAACACCAGGGGGGTAAATCAAACCTGACGATACTCCAAATGCACCATCATTTATTGATTGGGATACTAACTTCTTCATTTCTTTTAATTCTTTCTCTGTTGGGTTTCTATCATCCATTCCCATCACTGCAATTCTTAATGTCCCATGACCAACTAATCCAACGAAATTCGTTCCTAAATTTCCCAGGCTTTCCAATTTATTTAAATATTCACCATAAGAAACCCAATCAAAATCAATGTTTTTTCCATGATTAATACCTAAATAGGAATTTAATATTTTTAAAGTCTTCTTGTTAACCGGTGCGGGACTCATTCCGCAGTTTCCTGCCACTACTGTTGTAACACCTTGAAAAAGTTTTGGTTTATTGTAAATATCTCTAAAAAACATTAAATCGTCATGAGCGTGCATATCGATAAATCCCAGTGCTACGATTAGTCCTCTTGCATCTATTACTCTATCCATCTTCTTTTCTGGACTAATTCTTCCAACTTTTATAATCTTGCCATTTTTTATTCCAATATCCCCTTTAAACCAAGGATTTCCCGTTCCATCAATAATTTTCCCATTTTTAATTAACAAATCAAATTTCATTTAAAATCTCCTTTTCTTTGAACCATGGGCAATAACAGAGAAGAAAGATATTTTCTACTGTGATATACTTTATTATGCGCTACTTTAATATCAACTTCTTCATCTATAGGACCACCTGTATTTAAGTTACGATTAAATTCGGGGAAAAGGCTACTGGTTACTAAAAGACGAATCCTATGCCCAGCTTTAAAAATATGACTTGTTGCAAAAATAAGCTTAAACTCATATTTGTATATTTTGCCTTTTTCTAAAAGTTCTGGTCTTTCAAGAGAATTCCTGTACCTTGCCCTTATACCTCCCTTATTAAGATTAATGGACTTCCCATCCGGATATACATCTGAAAGCAGGACAATCCAATCTGTGTCTAAACAATCAGAAGAAGCGTAAAGCAACATCCTTGGAGTCCCGGCAAGTTCTAAGTCATCTTTTAATAGTTCACTTGTGAAAACCAGCACATCATCCCTTCTTTCTATAAACCGCATATCCAATGGAGTCTCTGCTGAAGGAGCATAGAGATTAAAATCAATGGTTGATACCACTGGATCTCTGGGGTCATAAGCGTAGCAGTCTACAGTCTCTTCTAATGGTTCTTCTTGGCTTAATTTTCCATCCCCTAAAAGAGTATTCGCTTTTCCATTACTATGGAGATACCATGGAACAGTATAGGATTCCGATGGTGGCCAGGAGTTTCTTGTAACCCATTTATTTTCCCCCATTGTAAAGGTGTATACTTTTTTATAATTAAAGAATTCAAGGAACTTTTTCCATGACTCCTTATCTCCTTTAAGGTAATATTCAAACCACCATAAATGAAGATTAAGTAAATTTATTACAGCCTCTGGTCCAAAGTCTAACCCTCCAAGATGTTGCTTTGGAATTCTGGTTCCTCCATGCTCCCACGGACCAGAGATTAAAAACTGTTTATCTTTAGCGGAATAATATTTTACCATACCTTTATAGAAATACATAGCCCCTGGTTGATCATCATCATACCACCCGGTTATGTGAAGGACCGGTAGATTAATCTTCCTGAAATCTTCTGTTGTCAGGAGAATTTTCTGCCAGAAATCATCAAGACTTGGATGTGATATCCATTTTTTCCAAACAGTGCTCATTCTTCCTACAACCTCATCCATACTCTTCAAAGGAAGATGCCACATAACCTTTTCCCAATTAACAGATTTAGGATTCTGAACTGATCTTCCACCAACAAGATGAAGCCATTGAATCATTCCCATAGTTATCATACCATTAATAAAAGGTAACTCTTGCATAAAATAACCGGCAGCTGCAGTGCTTACCATAGTAGTTAAATGAGGGGGTATCTCACGAGCAGCAGCCCACTGAACCCAACCTCTATAGGAACCTCCCATCATAGCAACTTTTCCATTACACCAGTCTTGTTTTGCGATCCACTCTACTGTATCGTAACCATCGAGTCCTTCATTAAACATAGGAATCCATTCTCCATTAGAATCTCCTCTTCCCCTGACATCTTGCAAAACTACTACAAAACCATTCCTTGTAAAAAACTCAACATCCCTTGTCCCATGCTTAGTTTCGTCTGCTAAGGCCTTATTGTATGGTGTCCTAATCAAAATAGTGGGATAAGAGTCTTCTTTTTTTGGGAGATAGATATCTGCAGATAGTTTTGTTTTATCTCTCATTGGGATTTTAACATCAAACAAAGTTCTAATTTCCACGTTTAGTTTCACCTTTCTATGTTTTTTAATTTTTTCTTTCATTTGATTTCTTACCTTCCAAATCTTCCAACAACCTCACTCCTAATGGGTTAATTTTTCTTTTAAAAATGGCGCCCATTCTTTTTGAGCTAAATAGGGGAAGTAGCATCTAACAAAATGTCCTTTTTTTACCTCTGTAAATGGCGGAGGCTCTCCTTTTTTGCAGATATCCTTTGCGAATGGGCATCTTGGATGAAATCTACAACCAGAAGGAGGATTTATTGGACTTGGGACTTCTCCTTTTAAAATTATTCTCTTTGGTTTATGCTTTGGAATCAGTCCAGGATTTGAACTAAGCAATGCCCAGGTATAGGGGTGCATAGGAGAATTGAAAATCCTTTTTGTATCTGTTAACTCCACTATTTTCCCCAGGTATATAACTGCAATCCTATCACTTATCACACTAATAACAGCTAAATCATGAGAAATAAAAAGATAGGTTAAATTATGCTCCTTTTGTAGTTTTTTTAGAAGTTTAAGAATTTTTGCCTGAACTGATACATCCAGGGCAGATGTTGGCTCATCCAGTACTATAACCTTAGGGCCCATAGCTAATGTCCTTGCAATTGTAATCCTCTGAAGTTGACCTCCACTAAAAGCATGTCTAAATCTGCTAAGATGTTCTTCTTCTAACCCAACTTCTCTGATTAGTTCCAAAACTCTTTCTTTTAATTCTTTTTCGTCTTTTACAAGACTATGTTCTTTTAAGGACTCTCCAATAACATCTGCTATTGTCATCCTCGGATCAATTGAAGCCTTTGGATTTTGAAAGACGATCTGTATGTCTTTTCTTGTTTCTTTTAATTTTTTCCCCTGTATATGAGTAATCTCTCTTCCATCAAAATATATCCTTCCCTCTGTAGGCACAAGAAGTCTATCAACAGTCCTCCCTAAGGTTGTCTTCCCACATCCTGATTCCCCAACCAAACCCAAAGTTTCTCCTTTGTTAACAATAAAACTAACCCCATCAATAGCTTTAACATATCCTACTATTCTTTTTAGAAACCCCTTTTTTACAGGAAAATATTTTTTAAGATTTTCAACTTGTATAAGCCCTCCCATTTATCAACTCCCCTAATTTTCATTGTACAGATGACACGCAACAAAATGATTATTTTCAACCTCCATTAGAGGAGGCTTTTGCTTTTTACAAATGCTCTTTACCGATGGGCATCTTGGATGAAATCTACAACCAGAGGGAGGATAAAGCAAATTAGGAACTACTCCTAGTATTATCTCCAAATCATTAACCCTTGTCCCTATACGAGGAACTGCTTTTAAGAGAAGGCTGGTATATGGATGTAAGGAATTTTTGAAAAGAGACGTTACGTCTGTATACTCTACTACATATCCAGCATACATAACCACGACCATATCTGCCATCTCAGCTATTACAGTTAAGTCATGTGTTATCCAAAGTATAGAAATCCCGTATTTTTCCTGGAGTTTCTCTATTAAGTTTAAAAACTGTGCTTGAACAGTAACATCTAAGGCTGTTGTTGGTTCATCTAATATTAACAGATCAGGATTCCCAGCGAGTGCCATTGCTATCATTACTCTTTGTTTCATACCTCCAGATAGTTCATGAGGATACATTCTAATAACCCTTTCAGGTGCAGGAATATCAACATCTTTTAATAAATTTATTGCTCTTTCTTTTACTTCTTTTTTGGCCATTGTAAAATGGTAAATTAGAACCTCGGCTATCTGGTCTTCAACAGTCAA
>DATKYB010000117.1 GCA_035528715.1 Nitrospinota bacterium
GCAGTAAGCTGGAGGTTATCATCAACATTTTTCTGAGTAAAAGTCTGATTTGAAGTTTTAAACTCAACTATTGTGTCATCCTTCTCGATAAGGTCGATAAAACCTTCAAGGTTTAATCCAAGACGATCTCCGTTTGAGGGATTAACCAAGGGAACGACAAAAGGAATCTCGCTGTCAGCTACTCCATTATGTTCTTGATGGAAATAAAGGGCTAGGATCTCCTTTGCTATAAACACTAACTTCGCCTCATTCTCACCGCTTTTGTATCGTATCTCAGAATCTGCCCTCTGACTGTACCAGTCTACATCAAAAAGCCGTAAAAAATCCTCCAGAGTCACCTCGTTTCCTTTTTTTCTCTCTTTGTGAAACCAAGATAGAGTAGAATGAATAGCACTTCCAAAAGCAAGCCCTGACGGTTTAAATGGCACTGGAATTTTATCAATGTAGCGAAACCTGTATTTAAGGCTGCACTGAAGGTAGAGATTCATCTGGCTGCTAGAAAGGTGTTCTATCATCCTTTCCTCCCTTGCTCTCTTCAAGTAATTTCTCGATAGCGTTGCTCGCCTCAACCTTGGTTACATCTTTTAAAGAATCCACTTGAAAGAGCTCCTTTAATTTTTCATGAGCCTCATCTGCTTCTAATCCATTTCCAGCCAAGATTCTAAATAGATATCTCTTTTGAGCGTCTGTCATCAGATCATCATTTTTAGAGCTTTCTTTCTGACTTTTTTCTTTTTTCACATCTGTTTTCTCGTTTAACGAAGCCTCTAGGTTATCCTCTGAAGGAATCTCCTTTTCGTAAAGATAGAGACTCAAAATAACCTTTCCCTCATTAGTCCTTAATTCGATACACTTAACCTTATTTTTCATTCTTTTCCTCCATATTTATTAGATTTTAAGGTTCTACTTTCAGCTTAGCTTATAGATGAGTTCTAACAAGAGAGGATAATTTGCTTCAAAGGGCAGTTTTTACTGTCTTTTTATTTAATTATTGGGGATTTATTATTGAGATATATGAAAGAAGAATTAGGCAGCGACAAAAATCCAATCACTCCCTTTGCGATTACAGATTATCGGGATATTAAGAAGCGATTCGGAATCAAAGAAAGGAATCGAAGAGGTCATATGTATATCATTGGAAAGACCGGTACCGGAAAATCCACACTAATAAAGAATATGGCTGTCTCAGATATCAGGAGTGGAAATGGTACAGCTTTAATAGATCCTCACGGAGATTTGGCAGAAGATGTTTTGAATTTTATTCCCAAGAAAAGAATAAAAGATGTCATCTATTTCAATCCTGGGGATTTGGAATTCCCGATAGCCTTTAATCCCCTAGAAAAAGTTCATCCCGATTACTATCATCTTGTTGTATCTGGTATTATCTCGGTATTCAAAAAAATATGGTCAGAATTCTGGGGCCCACGACTAGAACATATCTTAAGACATTCAATTTTTACACTTCTGGAATATCAAAGAGGTACACTTCTGGATATACCAAGACTTTTAACTCATAAAGAATTCAGAACAAAAGTGTTAATGAATGTCATTAATCCTCAAGTCAGAGAATTCTGGTTTTATGAGTTTGAAAAATATTCTGCCTGGCTCAGATCTGAGGCTATATCTCCGATTCTTAATAAAATTGGTCAGTTTCTAACCAGCTTGCCTCTAAGAAATATTGTTGGACAGAAAGAAAATACTTTTAATCTAAGAAAGGTTATGGATAAAGGAAAGATATTGATCGTTAATCTTGCCAAAGGAAAGATCGGAGAAGAAAATTGTTCCCTTTTAGGAGCGATGATAGTAACAAAGATTCAATTAGCTGCTTTAAGCAGGGCGAATTTGAAAGAAAATAAGAGAATACCATTTTACCTTTATGTGGATGAGATCCATAATTTTCTTACTCTTTCCTTTGCTGACATCTTGTCTGAAGCCAGGAAATATGGATTAAATCTAATTCTTGCTCATCAGTATATAGAACAGCTTGATGAAAAAATAAAGGCGGCTATTCTTGGAAATGCAGGTACAATCATATCTTTCAGAGTAGGAGTCGAGGATGCTGAATGTTTAGCGAAAGAATTTTCTCCTGTTTTTGATGAGTGTGATCTGGTCAATCTTTCCAACCATCATATATATCTCAAATTAATGATAGATGGAAAAACCTCTCGGCCTTTTAGCGCTATCACCTTAGCTTCGCCTAAAATAAAAATCTCTTATAAAAGAGATATTATTGATCACTCAAGAAAAATATATACCAAGCCAAGGAAACAAGTTGAAAGAGAAATAATTTATAAAGCTCCTCCTTCCTCTAATACTTATGACCAAAGGCTTCCAATCTAATCCTTCAATATATCTACTTCCCGATGAAAAAATTATCTTTAAAACCAATCCCCATTGGCTATTTATTGTTATTCCCGTTGTTGTGATATTCCTTTTCTGGATAATCTATCTTCTTTTTGTCTGCTCATTTATAGGAGCTGTACTTTTAGATGAGTTTGTGAATTTTTGCATCCTCATAAGTTCTTTTACTTCTGTCTTTCTGATAGCAGTCTTTTATCTCGCTTGGAAATTTAATCGGCTCCACCTCACAAATTTGAGGCTAATAAAGGAAAGAGGAATCATCGGTAAACGTTTTATGTCTATCATGCTTGATAATATAGAGAATATTACTTGCAGCTTTGGGATTTGGGGCAGGATATTTGGATTTGGAAATTTAATTATCGAGTCAGCAGGAACCTCTGGGAAGATGGTCTTTGAGGGATTACCCTTGC
>DATKYB010000118.1 GCA_035528715.1 Nitrospinota bacterium
ATTAGATGGGGCTTTGGCCAGGGTTTCAAATAAGATAACGCGGTTTGGGGACTTTTTTGACTCTACTATAGATAGATATTCTGATCTCACACTCTATTCTGGCCTTATTGTCTTTTATTTCCTTAAGCAAGATATCATCTATATAATCCTTGTCTGTATCGTATCAATAGGTTCTGTTTCAACGAGTTATGTTCGGGCAAAGGGACAAAATGTTATTCCGATAAAATGTGATGTGGGTTTTATGGAAAGACCGGAACGCATTGTTACATTAATTATCGCTGCCCTTTTTAACCATATACATATAGCCATTTGGATTCTTGCAATCCTAACACACTTAACAGTAATCCATAGGATTTTATATGTAAAAAAGGCTCTTGAGAATCCTGCTCACTTAGAGAGTGGTGAATTTAAGGTACCCAATATCTATGAAGGAAAGAGTTCTTTTAAGACATCATTGATGAAGATACTCTTTTTAGATTATGAAAGAATGACCTGGCAGTATGACCTTATATGTGGAATCATTATATTCATCCTTATCTTTCCACCTTTTTAAGCTTCATCAGAAAAAAATGTCATCATTTTTTCAGGTAATTTCTTTATAGTATAAATTGTATTAATAAATCATAAAATTTTTTAAAAATCTATTTCTTCTTTTTCTTTGTTACTTTTTTCTTCTTTTTTGCCTTTAATCCAATTTTCTCATATATCAAGTCCATATTAACTGACCGTTCAAAGAGCTCAGCCCCTCTTAAAACCTTTTCCGCAACGCTTCCTACAGAACATGACTGAGACCAGAACGTCCATGCGTACCCATAACAATTAAATCTGCATTAAGACTCTTAGCTTTATTAACTATCTCGAGAAAAGGCTGTCCCGATGTCATTTCTGTTGATAAATTATACTTCTCATAATACTCTTCAGGAATCAAGCTTCTCAATTCCCTTTCCACTTCTTCCTCTTGCTGTTTCTTGATCTTCTGCAAAAAACCTGATTCGTAGTTTATTTCTGACAAGTCCATTTTTGGTTCTCTTAAAACATGAAAAACGACTATCTTTGCATTAAATTTTTCAGCTATTGAGATAGCATGATCCAAAATATTTTTAGAATCCTTGGTAACAGTTAGGGATACTAAAATATTTTCTATATTCTCCATGTTTGACTAATCCCTTATAAAAAGATTAACAAACAGCTTTTTAAATTTTGTACAAAATGATAGGAAAAAGAAATAAAAATACACTCTCAAAACCTACCTCTTTTTCTCAAGTCTGGGCATTCAAGATCTATATCCTTTTTATAAAAATTTCATTAGCAATATTTGAATCCAAAGCTAAAGTTGTTTCACCAACCTCAACCACGATGGAAGGGTACTTTTGGTGAAGTTTAACAACACTTCCAGGAACCAGTCCCATTATAGTCAAATGGTCTAACCTTGAGTGATATTTTGATGTTAAAAAGATAACCTTGGCTTTTTCTCCAATATTCAATTCTTTAAGGGGGAAAACCAATGGTTTGAGCGATCTCTCTGTTTTTTTGCAACAAGGCCCAGGAGGAATAGCTTTTCCATGGGGGCAAACAGGAGGATGGCCTAAAAATTTACAGATATTTTCTGTTACTTCAGGATCTAAGATATGTTCAAAACTGCAGGCAGTACTTTCTATCTTTTCTTCTCTTATATTAGTCAGAACTAAAGAAAAAAGGCTTTCGGCAAGGCGGTGTCTCCTCACCACTACTCTTGCCTTCTCTTCTCCTTTTTGGGTAAAATCTATTTTATTTTTATTTATATTTATATAAAGCCGGTCCTTAATCTTTTCAAAGATTTCATTAAAATCAGTCCCCTCCCAGTTTTTCTTTAAATCTTCTATGGAAGATTTTCTCTCTTCCCTTAACATCCATATTGTTTCTAAGATTTCTTCAATTCTCTCTTCCTTAATCATCTCTTTATCCTTTTCTTTTGAATAATTTTTTAACAAAATCTACAATTTTCGACTCTTCTGCAAACTTGTAATGACAATTTGGACAGCCGATTAAATTACAGTCGCATTTTATCGAGCACTCAGTAAAACACTTAATATCCTCTAACTTAAAATTATATCCACATAAAGGGCAAGTTAAACTCTCTTTCTCTTTTGAGACCTTGTTGTTTAAATCTCTCATAAAGAAATTCCTAATCTAATAAGGATAAAATTTAAAATTCCCCCTACCAAAAAGGCAAACGGAAAGATAAATGATATTATGCCTAAAGATATCTTAAAGCCCCTCTCCTTAACGATCATAAAATAATTTGCTACGCACGGAACAAAGAGAGTCAATGTAACCAGGCCAACCACCATCTGGATAGGATTTAATGCTCCTGCCTTAACCATAAAAAACAAACCTGCTGCACCATAATCTCTTCTGAAAAATCCAATTATAAAGGCCTCAGTTGCCTTTGCAGGAAGGCCTAAAAAACCCACAACTAAAGGGGATGCAATGAATTCAATTAATCTTAGTATCCCTGACTTATCAAATATAAAGAGGACAATGGTTCCCAAGATAAATAGAGGCACGGCCTCCTTTAAATACCACTCTATCCTAGCCATGGTCTTGATAAGGATATTCGAGAACTGAGGCTTTCTGATTGGAGGAAGCTCTAGAATAAAGTCAGAACCTTTTCCAGGAATAATGAAAGAGGCCAAAAAACCTACTCCGAATAAGACAAGAATTACTGCACCGCCCCATATCAAAACTGCCTTAAAAGATAAAATACCGAGAATACCCAAGATGACCCCTAACTGGGCAGAACAAGGAACCCCAAGGGCCAAAAGCAAGGTTACCAATACTTTTTCTTTTTTAGATCCCAGAATCCTGGTTGTCATTGTTGCCATTGTTGCACAACCAAGACCAAGAACCATAGGAAGAATCGCTTTACCATTGAGACCCATTATTTTGAATATCTTATTAACCATTACCGCTAACCTTGGAAGGTACCCTGTATCCTCCAGAATACTAAACGCAATAAAAAATGTAGTTACGATGGGTAAAATTAAAGCAATGGCATAAGTAAGAGCTACAGTAATAATCCCATATTCACCAATAAAAAATTCCTGAATAATCTTTACGGGAAATAGAAATTCAATCATCTTTTTTGTCCATGGATTTATGTATTGGCCAAAAATGGTCTCTTCTAAAAAATCTACACTAATCTGAGCACCAAAGTTTCCTACGAATTGATAAGTCAGATAGAGAACTCCAAAGAGGGTCATTAGTCCCCATAATGGGTGCATGGTGATCACATCAAAAAAGTCAGAAAGCCTGCTTCGAGTTGCTTTCTCTTTAGTGCTTGTTGCTCCAACAATCTCATCAACCTTCTTTAACCTTTTACGATTGATAACAGTCCGTAAAGGTTCTGTATAATAGGATTGTGTTTCTGTTACAATAGAATCTATTTTACTTTTATTATCTTGAGAAAAGGTCTTTCCCATCCATTCCTTAAGACTCTCGTCTCCAGATAACATCATCAGGGAAAGGAATCTCTTAGAGAGATTCGAAGGAGGAAGGAGATGACTTAATAACTCTATAGCCTTTTCTATACGATCATCGTACCGAAATAGTGAATTTGATTTCTTGGGATGATGAAGACATTCTTTTAACCTGTCAATTCCCTTTCTTTGTATGGCTATGGTAGGTACCACATCAACTCCCAAAAGTTCAGCAAGTTTTTTATCATCAATTGAAAATCCCCGGCTTTTCGCCTCATCCAGCATATTAAGGGCCAAAACATAGGGAAGCCCAGCTTCTGAAAGCTGAGTACTGATTAATAAAGCTCTTTTTAAATTCTTTGAATCTGCCACCTGAACAACCGCACCATCTTTCTCATCCATAAGAATATCCCTGGTAACCTTCTCATCTTCTGACATAGGAATGAGGCTATTAATACCAGGGGTATCTATAACAAGATGTTTTCTTTTATTGAATGACGAAAATCCGTGGGTAACCTCTACCGTTGTCCCAGGATAATTTGAGACAGTAGCATATCGACCCGTAAGGAGACCAAATATAACACTTTTCCCTACATTTGGGTTTCCAACTAGTATTATTTTATTAATATTACCAGAAAACTCTCTCTTTCTTCCGCTCATAAAAATCTAAGTCTCTTTACTTATAAAAAATATTTCAGGACTTTTTTCTGCAGTCTTTACAAAGACCGTACAACTCTAATTTATGACTGAGGACCTCAAATTTCTTTTCTCTGCTTATCTTATCCTGAAGCTTTTCAATCATCGAATTGGTAAATTCCATTATCTTCCCACACTCTCTGCAAATTAGATGATCATGATGGATATGATCCACCATATGTTCATATCTTGTCTGGCCGCCACCAAAATGGAGCTCTTGAGCCAAACCGCACTCCTTTAAAAGATTCATCGTGCGATAAACCGTTGCTATGCCGATCTGAGGATCTTTTTTAATTACTATTCGATAAAGCTCTTCGGCACTAATATGTTTCTCTATAGAAAGAAAGGTCTTTAAAATAGTTTCTCGCTGTTTGGTTAGTTTCAAATTCTTTTCTGCGATATACTCCCTTAATAACTCTTTTTCTTTCTCCATAAATCATTCCTATAAAATGATTTTGATATGCATTATCAATATACTCTACAGACAAAATGTTGTCAAGAAAATTTAAAGAGAAAAGGGGAAAGGCTTAAACGATCACAGAAAGAATGGTGTAGCCTGCTTTTTCAAGGTCTTTTTTTATGGGCTCAGGATCCAATGTGCCCAATCTGAATACATTTATCCTTTTATTTTTTTCATCATGGGAGGTTGTAACAACACTTATGATATTTACTTTATGCTTTTTAATTATCTTTGTTACCTCAGCTAATTGACCTGGTCTATCCTCAAGTTCTATTTCAATACGGCTACTCTCCTGTCCCATACCCATGACTTCTAAGAAAATTTCAAAAATATCTGTTTCAGTTATAATACCAACCAGTTTATCATTCTCCAAGACCGGAAGGCCGCCTATCTTTTTATCCCTCATAATCTGAGCCGCCTCTTCTATCGTAGCCTGAGGAGAAATAGTGATGACATCCTTTGTCATCAACTCTTTAACCTTAATCCTATCAAGAAGATAATGAACCTCCCAAAGATTTAATGAGGTGGCAGGTGATGCCATAGCTGAACGGAGATCCCTGTCAGAAATAATACCTACGAGTTTACTACCTTTCATTACAGGCATACGTCTAATCTTATGTTTTTTTAGCATATCGATTGCTTCTATCATGGAGGCATCTTTATCGACCGTTATTAAATTCCTCGTCATTCTCTTACCGACAAACACAAAAACACCCCCTATCCGTTAATCAGTCAATTAATAATATTATAACTCTCCTTCTATTTTTATACAACATAAAAAACTTGTTTTTTTATCTTCTAAACACCTTTCCTTAAATTTTTTATTAAAATTGCGAAATTTATCTTTTGAAGCGAGAAAATTTTACAGAAAAGATGTTTTTAGAAATTAAGGAAATAATACTTGATAAATATAGTCAGTTATGTAATTTTATAAAAGAGAATGGTTTCCTCTTCCCTCTTAACCCTCCTTTCTTTCACCTTCCAGATGGAAGAGGAGGCCAATGCCTTCTATCAGTTTAAGTTGCTTTAAATTCCTCATATATATTTTTTCTTCCAGCTTTTTCAGTAAAGCAAAATTCTATAAATTCATCTATAAAGTGAGCCTAACCTGTCTTTTTAGAAAAGAGAATTATTGGAAAAGAAACAAAAAATTAAAAATTTTTTAAAAAATACTTGACAAAAATAATCAGGTATATATAATTCAGCCTTATTTAAGATAAACTTGACTAAATTAGTCAGGATTATTATTCAGGATTATTATATTAAATATTAAATAATTTAACACTTTAAAGGGAGGTAAATTTTATGTCAGTACAGGTTCGTATACCAAGTCCGTTGCTGAGCCTCACACAAAATAAAAGTGAGGTTAACGCTGAAGGCAGTAATGTTAAGGAAGTTCTAGAAGATCTGGAAAAGCAATTCTCAGGTCTTAGGGAAAGACTCTTTGATGAGAGTGGTTCAGTAAGGAGATTCATTAATATCTACATTAATGAGGAAGACATCAGATTTTTAGATGGGGAAAACACCCAAATAAAAGATGGGGATGAGATATCTATTATTCCAGCAATAGCAGGCGGAAAATAATAGATTCACTCTATATTTAAGTTTAGAAAAATGGAAGTAAAATGCGAGAGCAAAGAACTGGCTAAGGGTGTTACCTATAATTCTATTTTGGATTTGATAGGAAATACACCTCTTATTAAGATAGAAAAATTAACAAGAGGTCTTAAAAATGTTGAAATCTATGCCAAAGCCGAATGGTATAACCCTGGAGGTTCTGTAAAGGATAGGGCAGCCCTTAGTATGATTGAAGAAGGGGAAAGAAGCGGGCATTTAACAAAGGATAAGATTATTCTTGATTCTACATCGGGAAATACAGGTGTCGCTTATGCCCTTATAGGAAATGTAAAGGGGTATAAGGTCGAACTTGTAATACCTGCAAATGTTGGAAAAGAAAAAAGGACCATGATGCTTGCATATGGAGCAAAGATTATTTTTTCAGATCCTCTTCTGGGCTCAGATGGTGCCCAGGTTTTGGCTAATGAAATATTTAATAAGGAACCTGAAAAGTATTTTATGCCTTGTCAGTATAATAATCCTGCTAATGTGTTGGCACATTATAAGACTACTGGCTTAGAGATTTTGGAACAGACAAATGGAAAGATTACCCATTTTATTACAGGGGTTGGAACAAGTGGTACCCTGATGGGAACCAGAAAGAGGTTAAAGGAGTTTGATGAGAAGATTCAGATTTTCTCAATAGAGCCGGAAGAGAGTTTGCATGGTATTGAAGGTTTAAAGCATATGGCGACTTCAATCGTTCCCAAGATTTATGATGAATCATTACTGGATGGCAGAATATTTGTTAAAACAGATGATGCCTTCAATATGACCCATCTTTTGGCCCAAGAAGAGGGAATATTAGTTGGTTATTCTTCTGGGGCTGCATTGAAAGGGGCATTGGAGCTCGCAGAAAAAATAAAGGAAGGGGTGATTGTTACCATTTTTCCAGATAGCGGAGAGAGATATCTGGATTTAAATAATAACTGACAAGCAGAAAGGAGGACAAAAATGGTAAACAAAGATAATATTAAGCTATCAGAGGATGAATTACAGCGTTACAAAAGACAGATGATGATGGCAGGATGGGGAGAAGAAGGTCAGAAAAAATTAAAGGGTTCTACTGTATTTATGGTCGGTGCTGGGGGGCTTGGCTGCCCTGTGTCTATCTATCTAAGTGTTGCTGGCGTTGGAAAGATAATTTTATGTGATTTTGATACACCTGATCTTACAAATCTAAACAGGCAGATCCTTTACACCCATAAAGACATTGGAAAAAACAAGGCGATTTCAGCAAAGGAGACTCTTTCTGAAATCAATCCAGATGTAACCATTGAACCGGTCACGGAAAAGATTACTAAGGAAAACATTGATCGTTTTGCCCATGATGCCGATTTGATTATCGACTGTCTC
>DATKYB010000119.1 GCA_035528715.1 Nitrospinota bacterium
TTGAGCACTTCGTAATCGTCAAGGACAAGGTCAAGACAGGTACCATCTCAGATATCAAGGGCCTAAAGTTCTCCATTGGTAGGGCTGGCAGTGGTACAGAAAGATCCGGACTCACTCTTATGAGCGGAGTTGGCATGGGCAGAGATGATGTTCATGGAGAGTATCTGGGATACTTTGAGTCAGCTAAGGCTATGAAAGACAAGAGGATACAGGGGGCTAACTTATGTGCTGGACCCCCAGTTGCTGCTGTTACTGATCTTTTTGCTACCCCCGGAATGAGGGTAAATATTCTGGAGTTTACAGACGATCAGCTCAATGCAATTAATGAGAAGACATCATATCCAGGTTTCAGATACATTATTCCGGCCAATACCTACCCGGGGCAGAAAAAAGAGGTCAAGACCATTGCTCAACCAAATTTTTTAGGTATCAGGGCAGATGTAGATGAAACAATCGTATATAAGTTGACAAAGACGATATATGAAAATCTTGAGTACCTCTATAGCATTCATCAGTCAACCAAACATATGAAGCTGGATTCAGCGATAAGTGGATTGCCTGCTCCCCTTCATCCAGGCGCGCTGAAGTACTACAAAGAGATTGGAATGAAGATACCTCAGAGGCTCATTCCACCAAGCTCTTAAAAAGAAATATGCCGGATCGCCTTATAGGCGGTCCGGTCCATCTAAGTTTAACACTTATCAAAGGATACACATTTGAATAAGAAGAATCCAGTCTCTAAAACCCCTATATCTTCTAAGAAATTTGATGAAGATATCGAAGAAGAAATTGGAGAGGTAAAATCAGCTTTTCGAACACTTTCTGGAGGATGGAAAACCACTGCTTACATTATTGCAGTGGCCATGTCTCTTTTTAACATCTGGGTGAATACCTTTGGTGTGATGCCAGGTATCTATCGGAATGCTGTGCATCTCGGTTTTGTCCTTATCCTTATTTTTTTTCTATCTCCCATCTCAAAGAAACATCCACAGCGATTTATCAAGCTTGATGTCATTCTTGCAGTATTAAGTGCACTTGTAGCCCTCTATATCCTTTTTTTCGAGGAAGAGCTCCATCTAGAGAGATCCTCTATACCGATACTTAGAGATTATCTATTTGCCGGGCTGGCAATGATTTTGCTCCTTTACGGAACATATAGAGTAGTTGGCTGGTTTATTCCTGCTTTGTCCCTTTTATTTGTTTGTTATGCCCTCTTTTTAGGAAGCATTATTCCTGGAACATTTCACTACCGAGGAGTGTTTCTGACACGCCTTTTGTACCGCATGTATCTGACAGATGAAGGGATATTTGGTATTGTCTGTACTGTCTCTTCTACTTATGTTGTCCTCTTTATTCTTTTTGGAGCCTTCTTGCTTAAATCAGGGGCTGGTGATTTCATTATCAAGCTGGCTCAGTCTGTTGCTGGTCATAGGGTTGGGGGTCCGGCAAAGATAGCTGTGATTGCAAGCGGTTTTATGGGCTCTATCTCTGGAAGCGCTGTGGCCAATACGGTAGCTACTGGGTCTTTTACCATTCCTTTGATGAAGAAGGTTGGTTACAAATCGCATTTTGCAGCGGCAGTCGAGGCAGCTGCCTCAACAGGGGGGCAGCTCATGCCGCCTATCATGGGGGCGGGTGCCTTTATAATGGCTCAGTGGACAGGTATCTCTTATCTCAAGATCATTGCTGTAGCTACCATTCCCGCAATACTGTATTTTGCCTCTGTAGGCTTTTTTGTTCATATTGAGGCTCTGAAAGAGGGGATTATGCCGATGCCAAAGGAAACTCTTCCCAGGTTAGGTAATGTCTTAAAAGAGGGGTTTCACTTCACGATTCCTGTAATCCTCCTCCTTTTCCTCCTTGTAAGAGGCTATACTCCGACGTATGCAGCCTGTATTGCAATTGTGGGCATTGTTGTAGTAAGCTGGTTTAAAAAGGAAAACCGTATGGGTATCGAAGATATCCTCGATGCCCTTTATATGGGTGCTAAAAATACCTTATCAACCGCAGCTATCCTAATCTGTACTGGAATCATCATTGGTGTTGTGGCAATCACTGGTGTTGCCATAACCTTCTCTGGTGTGGTTATGGAACTTTCCGGAGGAATTCTATTCCTGGCAATCATACTGGTCATGCTGGCCTCTCTTGTTCTTGGGATGGGTCTTCCGGTTACAGCATCCTACATAATGCTTGCAGTTCTCGCAGGGCCTGCCTTAACCCAGATGGGTATTTCACTTCTTGCAGCTCACATGATTATCTTTTGGTATAGCCAGGATGCCAATGTAACACCACCTGTATGCCTTGCAGCATTCTCCGCAGCAGGTGTGGCTGGCTCAAAACCGATGAAGACAGGCTTTACAGCTTGGAAACTTGCAAAGGGTCTCTATATCATACCATTTCTTTTTGCCTATACCCCCATCCTTTTTGAAGGACCTGTCCTTGAGGTTTTGATTACAGCTCTGGCAGCCTTAATCGGGCTCTTTGGCTTCACAGTCTTTTGGGAGGGATATCTTTTAAGAAAGATGAATATAGGAGAGAGGGCAATTACAGGACTCGCCACCATCTTCCTTTTTTGGCCAGACAATCTCATGAGGGGATTGGGTTTTATTTTTATCCTAATCATATATCTTTTTCATCGGATAGGATTAAAGAAGCAGGCACATGAGGTACCAACTTAAGGGTTTTTTTGAACTTACTTTCTTTATTAAATTGATATCCAACTAAGGGGATTTGGATTACGGATGAGATAATCAAAGCCTCAAATAAAGCCATAGAGGAGTAAAAATGATGAAGCTCAAAGGTGTCATGCCTCCCATTACAACACCTTTTGAAAATGGAGAAGTAGCCCTGAAAAGACTTAAGGAAAATCTTCAAAAATGGAATCAAACGGAGCTCTCAGGGTATCTCGTACTTGGCTCCAATGGCGAGGCTGTTTATTTAAATGAAAAAGAAAAGTTATCTATTGTAGAGGCTTCCAGAGAGACCATTCCATCTTCAAAGGTTATGATTGTTGGTACAGGTTTGGAATCAACTCAGGAGACCATTCGATTTACAAATCAAGTAGCTGAAAGAGGTGCGGATTATGCACTTGTCATTACGCCCTCCTATTTCAAGGGATCAATGAAAACATCGATACTTTATAATCACTTTATTTCTGTTGCAGAATCCTCAAAGATTGAAATTTTGCTCTACAATATGCCACAATTCACGGGGATTAACATGGAGCCTGAGCTTGTAGCTAGGCTTTCTGAGCATCCTAATATCTTAGGTATCAAAGATAGCTTAGGAAACATTAGCCAATTGAGTGAGATTGTACATCTATCTCAAGAGAAGTTTACTGTCTTTGTAGGTTCAGCGCCTGTATTCTTTCCTGCTCTTTGCATTGGTGCCGTGGGAGGAATTTTGGCTGCAGCAAATGTGATTCCTCAGGAGTTTATTCGGATCCAGAATCTCTTTAAAGAGGAGAAATTTGATGAGGCGAGAGAACTACAAAATCTATTAACTCCTTTGGCTAAAGCGGTGACAGTAAAATATGGCATTGGTGGATTGAAGACAGCAATGGATTTGGCAGGTTATTTTGGTGGAGAACCACGCCTCCCCCTAAAAAGACCTGGTCAAGAAGTTGAGGATGAATTAAAACAGTTGTTGTACCGACTAAAAAATCAGATTGTTATCTGATCTTCAAATATCATTCATAATCAAAAAATAATCAGTTCTAATTTTTATGCTGTCTCTGATTATTTCACTTAAGAGCGTAAAATAAGAAGAAATCTGTTCTTTCATCTAGTGTCATAAGGGATTTGTAGTTATAAAGAGGTGTCTCTAATACTACATTAAAAACTTGGGTTCTCCTTCAACCACAAAATTCCCTTGCTCAAGAGCTTTTATCATTTTTTTGACATTGGTTTTCTGATCATCAAACACGACCGTGGCAGTATGTTCGATGTAGTTTGTTTCGACATTCAATACACCGTTAACACTTTTGAGGATAGAACCTACCCTCGCTGCAGTGCCAGGTCAGACGCATCCTGGGACCGTTAGCTTAACTGTTTTTTCAGCCGCTAAAACGGTTTGAAAAGATATAGAAAGAAGAAGTAAAATTCCAAGCAGGATAATTCCGAAAGATTTTATATTTTTCATTTGACTTACCTCATGAGGATATTTTTTAACTCAAGTAATTCCTTGAATATAAATATACGTTGTACTAACGTCCCAAGCTTTTTCTCTTTATACTTTTTACTAAAGAAATCCATTGAAAAGTTTATTCTTCTTTATTATATTAAGACAAATAATATATAAGAACAATTCTTATCTGTCAAAAATATTCTTTTGTTTCAGTTACGAATCATTTCTGGATTTTAGTTTTAACAGATAATTTGTAAGTTTAATTCTAAACGTATAAATAGAGAGAGAAAGAGTATGTCTTTACAAGATCAACTCAATTCATTAAAGGCAACCATTGAATCAAAAGTTTCAAAAGATGCTTTAGCTATTATGCATAAGGCAACAGAAGAGCTTCGAGATTCTGGTATTATGGAAAAGACGCTTAAGGTTGGAGACAAGGCGCCGGACTTTTCTCTGAAAAATGCAGAAGGGAATGTTATAGGCTCCAAAGATCTTCTTGAAAAAGGCCATCTCGTCATCACCTTTTATCGAGGGAAGTGGTGAACCTACTGTAATAGAGAGCTGTCAGCTCTACAGAAAGTAGTTTCTGATATTGCGGCAGTTGGTGCAACGCTCGTTGCAATCTCACCGCAGCTCGAAAAATACAATCGTGAGATAATTGAACAACGCAAACTGACCTTTGAAGTGCTGAGTGACTCAAGAAATCAAGTTGCAAAAAAATTTGGATTGGTTTACATCCTACCAGACGATTTGCTTAAAGTTTACTTGCAGTTTGGGATTAACCTTAATACATACAACGGCGATGATTCAGGGACGCTCCCAATTCCTGCTCGATTTATCATTGATCAAAGCTCAATCATTCGTGCAGCAGATGTCAATCCTGATTATACTGTCCGTCCGGAGCCTGAGGATACTGTTGAAAAACTTAAAGCCATAGCAAACGGGTCGTTTT
>DATKYB010000120.1 GCA_035528715.1 Nitrospinota bacterium
ATTAATTAAAAAGAAGGGAGTATAGGGGAATCTCCTTTTTATCCCCTTCTTCAGTTTTATTTGAACCCCAAAAACCATAAATAGCCAATATAAGCTTAATGATTAATCTCTAACTCCTGAATCTTCTTCTTTATTTCTACCACTATCTTCCCATCCTTTTCTCTCTTTAAAATCTCCATAAGATGATTGAGGCCCCTTTTTTTATTATTAAGTTTATAAATATAGATATCTGCTAGGATATAATGAATCTCTATCAGATTATTATTAAGCTCCAATGCTTTTTCATATTGAGATACAGCCTCTTTAAACCTCTGCTTTTGATAAAGGGCGCTCCCAAGATTGGCCCTCGCCTCTACTGAATCTGGCTGTATGTCCAGCGCTTTTTTAAATTCATCTATTCCTTTATCAATAAATCCCTTTTTGATATACAAAATGCCGAGATTCACCTTTGCTTCGTAATATTCAGGGTCGACCTCTAATGCCCTTTGATATGTACTCATGGCATCATCAATCAACCCCCTTTTCCCTAATACTTTGGCTAAATAAAAATAGGCATCGGCGTAGTCCGGCTTTATTCTCAATGCTTCCTCGAATTCAAACTCAGCAACATCCAGCATATTTTTCTTCAAATAGATTATGCCAATGTGTTTATGGGCCTTATAGTGTTTGGGATTTATCATCAATGTTATTCTATATTCTTTTTCAGCCTCGTCTAATAACCCCTTTTTTTCATACTCGAGGCCAAGGTTATAACGGGCCCTGAAACTTATAGGAGAATCATGAGCAGTTTTTGACCAGAGGGTAAAATCGTTCTTCCATACCGAATTTCTCTTTATGGTTATGGTGGAATAGAAAATGAGAAGCAGAACCACAGATGAAATAATAAAGCCTTGGTATATCTTTTTTACTCTCTTTTCGAGATTTCTATCAAAAAGAGCTGTAAAAAATATTCCCATAACCAATGAAAACCCTACAAAAGGAATATAAAGATATCTCTCAGCTAAAGGGTTTGCAATGGGAACGAGACTTAATACGGGTAGTAATGTTATAAAAAACCAGCAAGATGAAAAGAATATACTTTGAGAAAATCTGTAACTCTTCCAGATCAGAAGGAAGAAAAGGATCAATATGCATGTAGTGATAATCACGGGTAATTCAAAGAGAGATTTTGATGGTATAACTATATGATCCGCATTCAGATAAAGAGGAAAGACGACTAGCTTAATATAAGATAATACGATTCTCGGCAATGTGAATAAATCTATCCAGAAACTCCCTCCAGTATAATGAACCAGAGCTTCTGGGTTTTTGAAATAATAAAATCTTAGGAAGAGATAAAAGATTGTGATTAATATATACCCTGAATAATTTTTTATTATCTCTTTAATTTTAAAGTCCTTAAAACCTCTAAATGTAAAATCGTATAGGATGAGTATAAAAGGAAGGGTCAAGGCCATCTCTTTGCTGAGAAGAGAGAAAAGATACAATAATAATCCAAGGGAATAGTAAAATATATATCTTAATCCCCTCTCCTTACCCTCTTCTTCGAAATATCTCCTGGAAACAACTATATAGAGCATTAAGGAGGGGATGAAAAAGAAGAGGGCTAATAGATCCTCTCTGTAATTTATAGAATTGACTGCTTCTGTAAGAATAGGGTGAACCGCAAAGATGAGAGAGGCAATCACAGATGGAAGGATCCTCTTAAATAAAAACCTGTATGAAAAGAGATAAATGAATATTACATTGAGGGTATGAAGAATGATATTAACAAGATGATAACCAAAAGGATTTAATTTCCATATGGAATAATCCAGAAAATAAGTAAGGGTAACAAAAGGTCTATAGCTAAACTCATTAAATTTGAAAAGGTATTCTTTTAAAAAAAGATATTTTATATTTTTGAGGCTTTTTATCCATTTATTATAGACAATCAATCCTTGATCATCGTAAACAAAGGAGTTTTCTAATGAGTTATAATAGACAGCTAAGGAAATAAAAATAATAAAAATGATAACCCAGAACTCGACCCTAATTATCTTTTTGACTAACATATTTTATATCTATTCTGGTATGATGCTATACGTTACAAATTTTAATTAAAGATTATATCTATATTTTAAATACTTAAATAATTTTACTTAATGTAAATTATCATATATTTTATCATTATAAATAGTATTCTCTCTTGGCATTGCCAATATATTAATTTTTATCGTTTTTCTATCGTATGTATCTTCATTAGATTTGTCGTTCCCTTTACATACAAGGGCCAACCGAGCAAGATGACCAAAGAATCACCCCTTTTTGCAATCCTATCGGATATAAGAGATTTTTCTAATTCCATAATCAATTCATCTGTACCTTCTATAGGTCGCATAATCTTTGGCAATATACCCCAATAGAGATTTATCTTCCTTCTTGTCTCTTCATGAGGGGTATAAGCTATTATGGGTATGTTGGGTCTATACTTTGACATTAAGAGGGCTGTATAACCTGACTGCGTAAAGGTAACGATTGCCTTTGCTTTTATCTCATGCGCTGCAACAAATGCGGCATTACATACGGCATCGGGCTGGGTCAAGACTCCCCTATCTTCTGTTCTTCTTCGAAATATAAAACTTTGGCTGGCGTTTTTCTCAGTTACAGTAGCAATTGAGGACATCATCTTCACCGTCTCAACTGGATACTTACCCACAGCTGTTTCTCCTGAGAGCATAACAGCGTCAGTGTCATCAAATATGGCATTCGCGACATCAGATACTTCTGCCCTAGTAGGCCTTGGAGAATTGGTCATCGATTCGAGCATCTGGGTAGCAACGATTACAGGCACCCTAGCCCTATTGGCCTTTTGAATAATACCTTTTTGCGCAATAGGAACCATTTCAAGAGACATCTCTACACCCAAATCCCCCCTTGCAACCATAACACCATCGACCTCTTTTAAGATTTCATCTATATCATCCCGAACCTCGGGTTTTTCCAGCTTAGCAATTATCGGCACATACTTGCCCTTCTTTGACATAACCCTTTTTACTTCCTTTATGTCCTTAGCCCTCCTGACAAAAGAAACACCGATATAATCTACACCCTTTTCAATTCCAAAATTTAGGTCTTCGAAATCTTTTTTTGTCATTGAGGAGGCACTGATATCAACTCCGGGCAGATTTATGCCTTTATGGGGCTTAAGGACACCCCCGTCTATAACCTGACAGACTACGTCCCTTCCTTTTATTTTTTTAACCTTTAACTTCATAATTCCATCATCCAAGAGAATAGTGTCTCCTGGCTTTACATCCTTGTGGAGATTTTTATATCCAGTTGAGACAATCTGGTCATGACCCTTACCAATATTCCTTGTTGTAATAATAAGCCCCTTCCCCCTCTTTAATAAAACATAACCACCCTCTAAGTCTCCTACCCTGATTTTTGGTCCTTGAAGGTCAAGGAGTATGGGCACAGGCACATTTAATTCTTTGGAAACCTTTCTTATTATATCTATATTCCTGTCATGCTCTTCCATTTTTCCGTGGGAAAGATTGATTCTTGCCATATTCATTCCAGCTTTAATAATATCTTTTATTTTCTGTTTGGAACGAGTAGCCGGACCAATCGTGCAAACAATCTTTGTCCTTCTATTGCTCATAATTTTCTCCTTATTTTGAATATAGACATTTTAAAAAATACGAAAAATTATAATATCTTGATTAAAAAAAGTCGAGTTTTTACTCAATAATTATGGGAAAATTAAAGAATTTTTAATAATGTCTTTTACATTTCTATCGAGAGTTTAGTGAAAATTCCTTGGAAGTTTAATATCTATATGATAAGCTCTATTTAATCTAATTAATCTAAACATTACCACAATTTAAAAAACCTATAAATTTTATTTGAATACAACACCCTCAAGATTATTTCAAAATATTGGATAAAAAATTTAAAATATCTCGTAATACTATAGTTTGTTTGTTTCTTATATTTGCTACCCTCTTGGTCTTCTGGCAGATAAAGAACCACGACTTTGTTAACTATGATGACAATAGATATATTACTGAAAACCGTCATGTTCAGGGTGGACTCACTGTTGAAGGGATTATCTGGGCTTTTACGACTACATATGCTACCAACTGGCATCCCTTAACATGGCTCTCTCACATGCTGGATATTTCTCTTTTTGGTTTGAATCCAGGTTATCATCATCTCATGAATCTCCTCTTTCATATAGCCAACACCCTCTTATTATTTTTTATTCTCAGGAGGATGACAGGAGAGGTATGGAAGAGCGGTTTTGTTGCCGCTCTCTTTGCTCTGCATCCCTTGCATGTGGACTCAGTGGCCTGGATAGCAGAGAGAAAGGACGTTCTTTCCACCTTTTTCTTTATGCTTACTCTCTTGGCGTATGTCTTTTATGTAGAAAAGCCGGTTTTCAGAAGATATCTCTTTGTATTCTTCTTTTTTGTTTTTGGGCTTCTGTCCAAGCCTATGCTGGTTACCCTTCCCTTTTTACTTCTTCTTCTGGACTATTGGCCCTTATCTCGCTTTGAGTCTAACAAAGATAAATCAAAAGCTAAGATACCTCTTCATCTGATATGGGAGAAGATTCCCTTATTTGCTCTATCCTTTTTATCGAGCATTGTGACCTTCTTTGCTCGGCAGCATGGTGGGGCTGTAAAATCTCTAGAATTATTTCTATTGAATATAAGGATTGAAAATGCCCTTATTTCCTATCTGAGCTATATTGGAAAGATGATCTGGCCATTTAACCTGGCTGTCTTTTATCCTCATCCTGGCAATAATTTACCTTTGTTGAATGCCTTTTTAGCTCTCCTTTTTTTGCTTTTTATAACTGTTTTCGTGATGCGGAAGATAAAAAAGCTCCCTTATCTTTTTGTGGGATGGTTCTGGTATGTTGGGACGCTTGTTCCTGTTATCGGTTTGATCATGGCTGACCGATACACGTATATATCCCTTATCGGTATTTTTATCATGATTGCCTTTGGTATTCCTGATGTTTTGAAGAAATGGCAATATCAGAGGATTTTTCTTTCCCTATCAGCAGGGGGAATCCTTTCAATCCTTATGGTACTTACATGGATTCAGGTAGGCTACTGGAAGAACAGCATTACTCTTTTTGAACATGCGCTCAATGTAACTTCTAATAACTACCTAGCGCACAATAACTTAGGGGTCGTTCAGGCAAGGCGTGGAAAGCTTAACGAAGCTATTACTCATTATCATGAGGCATTGCGGATAAAGCCTGATGATACAGATACGCATAATAACTTAGGTTTTGCTCTAGCCCAACAGGGAAAACTTGAAGAAGCAATTTTTCATTTTAAAGAAGCGATAAAAATAAATCCTGATAATGAGTATGCACAGATAAACATGGGGACTGCTATGGCGCATCAAGGGAGGTTAGGGGAGGCCATTTTCCATTTTAAAGAAGCGGTAAGAATAAATCCTGATAATGAGACAACACATAAAAATTTAGCAGTTGCTTTAATCAATCAAGGAAAGATAGATGAGGCCATTTTCCATCTTAAAGAAATGGTAAGAATAAACCCTGATAATGGAACGACACATAACAATCTAGGGGTTTTTTTGGCTCGACAGGGGAAGCTTAAAGAAGCTATTTTTCATTTTCGAGAAGCGTTAAAGATTAATCCTGAAGATATGGAAGCACGTAAAAACCTGGAAAGTATTATGTCAACGATAGAGGATTCTCGATGAATAGAAACTCACTTATCGAGAATAATTAAGAAAAATCTTGTAATATATAAGCGAATTTTTCTATTATACTTCCTATGTTTTGCTTGACCTTTTTAATTTAATAATATATTTTTCTTCCAATTTTCTAATAATTTGTTGAAAAAGTAAATTTTTTGATTTTTGAATAAGAGTGGTTTTGTTATGAAACCCCATGTTGTAATTTTAGGAGCTGGTATTTCAGGACTAAGCTTAGCTTGGAAACTGATGACTCATGGCATTCAAGTTGATGTTCTTGAATCAAACCCATTTGTAGGAGGTCTTGCAGGTACAGTTCGTGAAGATGGATACTGTCTCGATTTCGGACCCCATTCCTTTTTTTCTGAAAATGAAGAAATCTTGGATACAGTTTTCAATCTATTTGATAGGAAATTAGAACCCAAGCCCAGAGAGGTAAAATTCTACTATAATGGTAAATATCTTGATTACCCACTAACATCTGTTAATGTTCTCTTTCAAATGGGTATTACTTCCGGTTTACGGTCAGGTTTGAGTTTTCTGAAAAACAAGATTATTCCACGAAAACACAATCCTTCTGAAAAAGAAGAGGAAACAGTAGAAGATTGGGCAATTGCAAACTTCGGAGAACATCTTTATCAAACTTTCTTTAAACCATATACTGAACAGTTCTGGAAAGTATCCTGTAGGGAACTATCTTCTCATTCTATTCCAACGCATACGCGAATGAGTTTTGCTAATACTTGCCGCCTCCTATTGCACCGACGCTTTACCAAGGATGGATCTTCACTGATCGAGCGCGAGATGTTGCCCACTTACTACCCTAAAACAGGATTTGGGGAAATTGCTGAAAGAATCGCAAAAGAAATTACCAAAAATGGCGGTAATATCCATTTAGATTGCCAAGTAACTGAAATTTCTGAGCTTTCTAACAAAGCGTGTGTTTACTATAAGCAAAATGGTCAGCAGAAAGAAACAGAGGGTTCTTATGTCGTTTCGACGATTCCTCTCCACCTCCTAATTAAGATGCTAAATCCCTCCCCTGGATCTGAAGTTCTCCTATCAGCTGAGAAGCTCGATTATAGAGCATTGATTGTATTAGGAATGATTACAGAAAAACAGGATATTTTGGATTGTAACTATATATATGTACTGAATCGTCCTTATAATCGAATTACAGAGATGAACAAATTTAGTCCACATACCAGTCCACCCACTGATAATATTATTGCCGTTGAAATTCCAACCCTAAAAGAAGGGGCAGCATGGACTGCAAGCAAAGAGGAGCTATTTGATATGTGCATTGGAAGCTTATCAGAGGACGGCTTTCTTGGACCTGGAGATGTCAAGAAACTCTTTCTGGTAAAGACTCCTTATGCTTATCCGGTATATCGTAAAGATTATAAAGTGCATTTAGACCGATTGCTTTCCTGCATACAGCAACATGAACGTCTGGCAACACTTGGACGAACTGGTGAATTTATCTACATGGATGCAGACATTTGTATGAAAAGGGCTTTCAAGTTTGCTGATGATCTGCAGAAAAATTTAATTTAGCAGTTTTCACTTTCTGATCCTATCTGAGATTACAGTACTAAGAAGCTAAAGTATCTTTTCAGGTAATTATAATAAAATTCATTCTGAAGGAATACTTTAGATCATAATTCATTCTGAATAAAATCTTTTGTCACTTCACATACGTATTCTACCTGTCCCTTTGTTAGGTGAGGCCCTATGGGAAGGCTTATAACTTCATCTGATAATTTGTTTGTTAAGGGAAATTTTTTACTTAGATGTTTAGATTCTTTATAAGCATCTTGTTTATAAGGCGGAATAGGGTAATGGATAAGATGACCGATATTATGCTTGTTAAGATATGAAATCAATTTTTCCCTCTTGCCTGTTCTTACAACAAAAAGATGCCATATGTGTTTATTCTCTTTCAGACATTCGGGCACAATAAAATTTTTACTTTTATCAGGATTTAAATGCTCCGTGTAGTAATGAGCGATCTCATTCCTTTTGGCATTCCACTGATCTAAGTATCTTAATTTTATTCGTAAAATCGAGGCCTGAATTTCATCTAACCGACTATTTACGCCTTTTATTGTATTATAGTATTTCTTCTCTGAACCATAATTCCTGGCAACACGGATATATTCAGCAACAGATCTATCATTCGTAGTCACAGCTCCTCCATCACCGTGAGCACCGAGGTTCTTGCTCGGATAAAAGCTAAAACCTGCTGCGTGACCAAGAGCCCCGGCTTTTTTACCAAAATGTTCAGCCCCATGTGCTTGAGCAGCATCCTCAATTAGCTTTAGGTTATATCTCTCACAAATTGGTTTGATTCTTTTTATATCTGCTGTCTGGCCGTAAAGATGGACTGCGATGACAGCCTTTGTTTTTTCTGTTATTACAGCTTCTATGCTAGCTGGGTCTATGTTATAGGTTTTCTCATCCGGCTCTACAAATACGGGAGTTGCTCCTACGTTACTGACAGCAAGAACAGTCGCTATATATGTATTGGCAGGAACAATAACCTCATCTTCTGTTCCAATTTGATAAGCTTTTAATGTCAGCTCTAACGCGGAGAGGCCGCTCCCTACAGATACACAGTATTTACTCCCACAATACGATGCAAATTCTTTTTCAAATAACTCAACGTTTTCCCCAAGAATATACCAACCACTTTCTAAAACTTTTTTAACGGCGTCCTCTATCTCCTCTTTTATTTCTAAATAAGACGAGCTGAGATCAAGAAAATCAACTTTCATCTTTTAAAAACGCCTCTTAAAAAAATTAAATATTATTTAGCAACAAACATTCTTTCTTTCTGACTCCTTCATACTACATATTATTTTTAATAATAGAAAAATTTATATTCTGTAATTTCTCTATTGTTTCTTTTATGCCTTCATTAAAACTATTGCAATACGTAAACCCTCGTTCTAAAGATTTTTTATTAGAAACATGATAAGAGAGCTGATTCATAATTGGGGAATCAACAAATTTTATCTTAATATCTGGGATATAGAGTTTTATTGCATCGAGAATGTCTTTAACGGTTAAATTCGTAGTCACAATATTGTATATTTGGCAGTCAAAAATTTTGTTATTGATGATATAATTAATAGCTTTGATGCAGTCATTTAAACCACAATAGGGCCTCATTTGATTCAATGCAGTTTTCCAGACAGTAATATCCTTTCCGGAAGAGGCCTGCCATATAAATTTATTTACAGCAGTATGAAATCTCATTCCAATAGAATATCCAAAAATCGTCCCGAGTCTAAGTATAATAAAAGGAAATCCTTTTTCTTTAACTAATGACTGTAAAAATTTCTCGCCGTAAAGCTTTGACTCTGCATAAGGGCTTTGAGGATTTAAGTCCGATTCTTTACAATTTTCATCAATTCTATCATCTTGAGAACCATACACACTTGTTGTAGAAAAGAACATTAAGGAACGTTTATATTTTGCACAGAGTTGAGCAATATGATCAACCCCTTTTTTGTTGACTTTATCAATTAAGTCGGCATATTGAAAGCTTGATTCAGCACCCGTTATAGCAGCGAGGTGAATTACAAAACTGGAATCTTTGATTATTGGTTCTATCTCATCTGATAGAATGTCCATTTCATAAAAACAATAATTTATTCCTGATGGGAGATTAAATAACGAGGAATATCTCTGGGTAAAAAAGTTATCGATGAGATAAACCTTGTCGACAGACGAAATAGATAAATTACGAATCAGCTTTGAACCGATATGGCCAAGGGCTCCTGTAATACAGATATTCATGTTATTTATCCTTTTTTTTGCTTCTCAATTCTTTTGCCTCGATAACTTTTTTTGTTTCAATTAATCCTTCTCTCAAGGTATATTTTGGTTCCCATTGTATTTCATAAAAGAGTTTTGCTCCGCCAATGATCACGCTATCAATCTCAACACGCTTTTTTATGTCTGGCCAATCTATTCTCACAACTTTTCCTCGGCCAAAAACTGATATAATTTCTTCTGCGATCTCTCGAACAGAGTAGTGCTCTCTATGGACCGCAAAATAAACATCCCCAAAAATCTCTTTATGAAAAATGCACTGATAGAGCAAATCTACAGCGTCTTCAACATACATAACATTTCGCGTTTGCTTGCCGTCCCCATAGATAGTAATTTTTTTACCATCCTGCGCGAGAGAAATAAAATAGTTTATAAAGCCAAACTCGGGATAACCTTTACCATAAGGCCCATAAAGATTTGCAAATCTAAGAACCAGAGTTTTCAGGTCATAAACACGATTGTATATATAATGATACTTTTCTGCGACGCCTTTATTTGCAGAATAGATATCCAAAGGAAACTCGCCATGGGCTTCACTCACTACCTCTCCAACGGCTTTCCCAATTACTGTGCTACTAGAAGCATAGATGACTAAAGCATTCTTGTTATATTTCCTGATAGCTTCCAATAATGTCAAGTTGCCTAAACAGTTAATTTCAGTATCAAAAAAAGGATCTGTAAGAGATAGAGAATGAGATGTTTGAGCAGCGCAGTTAAAAATCACACCTTTATCTCTCACCACCTCTTTCATCAAGTCACTATCTCGCATATCGCCTTTAATAAATGTTATGGACATCATGAACTCATCTAAATTATCGAGGGTGCTTTTTAATCGAGGGTCGAGGGAATCAACAACAGTAATATTATATTGATCTTCCTGTAGTAACCGTCTGATCAAATTAATTCCTAAGAATCCAGCTCCTCCCAATATTAAAATATTCATACTTTAGACTCCTTAAGAAAATAGTTTATAGTCCTATCAATCCCCTCTCCCAAAGAGATTTTTGCCTTCCAGCCAGTAAGCGAGCTGAAACGGTTAGTATCAGCTACAAAATTTCGGTATTCAATCTGTGAAATATCTTCTGGTGGAGAAATGAACGCAACCTCAACATTTCTTTTTGTTTTTTTCATAACCTTATCTTTAATAATATTTACTGCATCTTTAATTGTTGAACCTATACCACTGCCGATTACATAATAATTCCCTCTTAAAGCATCAATTTTTACTCCAGCTAATAAAAATGCCTCTGCGACATCATCAATAAAAATATAATCTCTTATAAAATTTCCATCGCCATAGATTGTCAAAGGCTCACCTTGAAGTGCCTTTCGAATCATTATGTTTAAAATACCGCGATCAGCGCTACTGCTTCTGGGACCTGGACCGTACACATTAGAGAGTCGTAATGTCACAGCATGATTTCCCAATTGATTACTATAAAATTGAAGATATTTTTCTGCGGCAAGCTTATTAATATCATAAATCGTAATAGGAACGTCTTTGAAACTTTCATTAACAGGGTAGATACTTGTAAAACCCACTTGGGTTACTGTTCCAGAAAAAATAATGTGAGGAGAGAGATCATTTTTTATACATGTCTCTATAATATTCACAACAGGCAGTAAATTAACTTCTACATCCAGAGATGGATTATCGTTAGCCACGCTTGAACTTGTTTGAGCTGCAAAATGAAAAAGAACATCAACACCACTTAAAAGGTTCTTCCAAATATCTTTCTTTCTGATATCAGCTTTAACTACAGAAATTTGAGCAGCCCCCTTAGAAAAATTAACTGCTTTACGATTTTCTTTAGTCACAATAATAATATTACATGATATCTTGTTTAAAACACTGACAACCGAAGAGCCAATATATCCAAATCCACCGGTAATCAGTATCGTTTTATCTTTATAATATTTTAAATGGCTGAATTTTTCTGACATCGTTATTTTATGGGGGGATTTGATTTCCAATCATAATCAATTTCTGGATCGTCATGAGGTATTCTCAACTCGTCCTCAGGATCGTATTCTCTGTTTGTTACATATAAAATATACATAGGACCGTTAATAACTTTATATCCGTGAGCCACTCCAGGTGGAACCTTAACAACCTTAAGACCTTGTGTTTCTCCCATTAAAATCTCTATCTTTGCCTTATACGTTGGTGAATCTTCTCTTGTATCATACAAAACCAGTTTCAAATCACCAACCACTACACACATCCAGTCTGTCTGTTTCTTGTGAAGATGCCAGGCTTTGGTAACACTAGTATATACCATGGAATAGCTCAACTGAGCAAAGCTCTCCTGAAAAAAACCTTCAGAATGGCGAATAATCTCGGAAAAAAAACCCCTCTCATCTTTGTGAAGTATTAACTCCTTAATTTCTACCCCTTCAATTTTTACAGACAATTTTTCCTCCTTAAGGTATTATTTTATTGATAGCTCAGGAAAGTAGGTAATAAATTTCCCTTCCCTTTTTCGATAATTTCCCTCTTTATTAAGAATTTCTTTTTCATGATTCCATGCTAAAAGGAGGGTATAAGGCGGATTATCATTTATAAAAAATTCATGGGACTTCACAGGAATATGCATTCCTGGAGTATATTTGTTGATCTTTGTAGGTGTAATATCAGAAATATAATCAATTATATCTGGACCAATTCCAGCGTAGTTGAGCAATGTAGTGCTTTTAGAAGTCGCTCCGTATCCTGCAATGCGATTACCAGCCCTCTTTAGCTTTAAAAGAGTATTTTTTAAATCTTTGCAGATATGATTTACATTGTCTCTAAAGTTTAAATAACCATCCGGTTCATAGAGTTTAAATCTTTTCTCATCGGACAGATACTCTTTGATTCTATCCGACACAATCTTTTGGTTACCTTTTTTAAGATAATATCTCATAGAACCGCCGTGAACATCCTGATGAACCATATCAACTAACTGCATACGATGTCTCTTTGCTAATTCTGAAACTGACAAGCCAAAAAAATAATAAATATGCTCATCATATATCTGATCAAAGGAGGTTTTCTTAATAACATCAAGAAGATAAGGATCTTCAAAGAAGAATATTCCCTTATTTTTTAATAAAATATTAATTCCATCAAAAACAGAATTGATGTCTTCAATATGACACATAACATTCGAGCCGCATATCACATCCGCCTGACCATATTCTTTGACAATCTCTCTGGCAATATCGCTATTAAAAAATTTCTCCAAAACCTCAATGCCTTTTTCTCTGGCCAGTAGAGCAACATTTTTAGAAGGCTCCACTCCAAGGTGCCGAATTTTCTTGGCTAAAATATGCCTTAGCATTATACCGTCGTTGCATCCAAGCTCCACGACAAAAGGCGATTCGTTTGATGAAATCATGGTTGCAATTTCGTTTGCTATTTCTTCAAAATGTATTTCCATCGCGATAGAAGTAGATGAAATGAAATGGTAGTTTTCGTTAAACATCATATCTGGCCTCACAGTTTCTCCTAACTGAACCATAAAGCAGGTTGTGCAAATATCTATTTTTAATTCATAAGTAAATTCTTCATCAGAGACGCTGGTTATAAAACCATTCGCGATGGGCATTTTCCCAAAAGATATGATTGATTCAGTCTTATAACCGCATACCTTGCACCTGCTCATTCAACTCTCCTTGGTTTCAACCTAAAGAGCTTATAGCATAGGGAAGGTTTTAAGTCAAAAGTTAAAATTTAAGCTTTAAATGCCGTTTTTTCATTAGAAATCTAAGTATAGTTTTAGGGCACGTTTTTCTAAATATTATTTAAAAATATTTTATAAAGAAATACTGTTATAGAAAATTTAGTGTATTTTGAACCTATGAAAGTCTAAGATAGCACTAAAGAAAATTTCTTTGAAGTTTAATGTTCATATGTTAAACTTTATTTAATAAGATTATCAAAGACATAGAACTATTAGCTTACATTTGAAGAACTAAAAAATATCTTAATAATTTACTTTAAATATAATATTTTAAGTCTCTGGTTAATATGAGTATTTTTTATTTATTTTAAAATAAATATTATGAGAGATAGCTGTTAGTTTTAGATTGTCAGTTTCAAAAAATCTTGATTATCGTAACTCCTTTTTTGGAGAACGATCCTATACTTCATATAATGAATAAAAAATTCAACATATATCGTGATACTGTAGTTTGTTTGTTTCTTGTTTTAGCTATTCTTGTCGTTTTCTCTCAAGTAAAGAGTTATGACTTTGTGAGCTATGATGATGATGTATACATCACAAAAAACCGTCATGTTCAGGGTGGACTCACTGTTGAAGGGATTATCTGGGCTTTTACGATTGCACATTCTGGCAACTGGCATCCCTTGACATGGCTCTCTCACATGCTGGATATTTCTCTTTTTGGTTTGAATCCAGGTTATCATCATCTCATGAGTCTCCTCTTTCACATAGCCAACACCCTCTTATTGTTTTTTATTCTCAGGAGGATGACAGGTGAAATTTGGAAGAGCGGTTTTGTTGCCGCTCTTTTTGCTCTGCATCCCTTGCATGTGGAGTCAGTGGCCTGGATAGCAGAGAGAAAGGACGTTCTTTCCACCTTTTTCTTTATGCTAACGATATTGGCGTATGTCTTTTATGTAGAAAAGCCGGTTTTAAGAAGATATCTCTTTGTATTCTTCTTTTTTGTTTTTGGTCTTCTGTCCAAGCCTATGCTGGTTACCCTTCCCTTTTTACTTCTTCTTCTGGACTATTGGCCCTTATCTCGTTTTGAGTTTAAATCAAAAGCTAAAAATTTCAAAGTCCCTCTTCATCTGATATGGGAGAAGGTTCCTCTATTTGCCCTTACAGCTTTATCAAGCATTGTGACCTTTTTTGCTGAGAAGCACGGAAAATCTGTAAGTTCATTAGAAATCTTCCCTATTAAGACCAGAATTGCTAATACTTTTGTTTCTTATGTAAGTTATATAGGAAAGATGATCTGGTCTCTAAATCTAGCGGTCTTCTATCCATACCCAGAGATATTCCCTATATGGCAAGTCATGGGATCCCTCTTGTTACTGGTCTGCATATCTTTTCTTGTAATCCGTCATGCTAGGAGTCTTCCCTATCTTCCCGTAGGGTGGCTTTGGTATCTGGGAACCCTTGTTCCTGTGATTGGTCTAGTTCAGATAGGTTCCCAGTCCATGGCTGATCGGTACACATACGTGTCTCTCATTGGTCTTTTTATTATGATTGCATGGGGGGTCCCTGATATCTTAAAAAGATGGCGCTATCAAAGAATTGTTCTTTCCGTATCTTTAGGAATAATTCTTTTGTTATTGATGATTTTTACATGGTATCAGACAATCAACTGGAAAAATAGCATTACCCTTTTTGAGCATGCTCTTAAGGTCACTACTCGCAATAACATAGCCCACAACAACCTAGGAACGGCGCTCGCTAGGGAGGGGAAACTCGAAGAGGCCATTTACCAATTTAGAGAAGCACTGAAGGGAAAACCCGATTTTTCAGATGCCCACTACAATCTTGGAACTGCTCTGGGTATACTGGGAAACCACGAAGAGGCCGTTTACCATCTCCGAGAAGCACTGAAAGGGGAAACCGGCCTCTCAGAGGTACACAACAAAATTGGAAGGCTATTAAGTCAACAGAAAAAGTTTAATGAAGCGATTTACCACTTTCAAAAAGCACTAGAGATTAATCCAGACTTTGCGAATGCTCATAACAACATAGGAATTGTTCTCGGGCAACAAGGAAGGCTTGAAGAAGCGATTTACCATTTTCGAGAAGCGCTGAGAACAAAGCCCTACTATGCAAAAGCCCATAACAACCTTGGTGTTACTCTGGGACAACAAGGAAAGCTTGAAGAAGCAATCTACCATTTCCAGAAAGCACTGGAAATCAACCCAGGCTTCAAAGATGCAGAGAATAACTTAAGAAAAACCCTGAGCCTAAAGAAAAAATTTTAAAGCTCCCCTCCTCTTTTCACCTTATCGCTATGCAGCAGTAAAAAACATTAAGGGGCTCATCAATCCTCCTCGCCGTCCCCCCCTTCATCAATCTCATCTACTGACTTCCAGCCAAAGAAAATGGTGGGGGTATTTTTATTGGAAAAACTCCCTTTATCAAATGAAATCCTTATTAATACTGTATCGTTATAGTTGTTATAATCGCTTGAGGTAGCTTGAATCGTAAACCTGTCATCTTCACCCGGTGCCTCTTCAACAATCTTTCTGATAATCAGTATCTGAAAACCATGCTTCCATTCAAGCTCTTTATCCAAAAGCTTTTTTATATCCCCAATATCCTTCCGATAGTAGAAATAGTCATCTGACAGGACCAGAACAGGGCCTCTTCCCCTGTCCAATGCCCCCTTCCTTTTTACAGGAATATCCTCGATAACCCCATCAGGCCTCTTGATACCGATATTACCGACCTGCTGATGAACGGGCTCTCCAATCCCCCCCTTAATCTCAAGCAAAACCTCCCTTGAACCATTCAAATCAAAAAGATGGATATCCGTCCATCCCCTGCTTTCATAAGGATAGTCAACCTTCCTTATCCTCGTTTTCTCCCCCAAATATCCCAATCCATAAGCTATTTCTCCAGGCTCCGAAATAACCTTATCTGACAGTGAAAAACTATCAATCTGCCTTTTATTACCCCATCCTATACCGAATATGGTATTCTCTACAACCCCGCTTTCTAAAGCTATCTCCAATGTTTTTGAGTAGGTACGCTGCGAGGTTTGGTGCTTTTGCATGGCAAAATTGTCCAGATTAGCTATCCTTACAATCTCATCGGCACAAAGAACCCTCAATGGAATCACTTCCAAAAAAAAGATAAAAAGAATGATAAGTCCCGTCTTCCCTTTCATATGATCTCTCACATACCCTTTCAATTGCATAATATATTCGATATAAATATAGGATTATAATTAAAAAAAACAAGAAAAAAAAGGCCCATAAGAAAAATCTTATGGGCCTTCCAATCTTCAAACAGTGAGACTAGAACTTGTAGGTAAAGTTATAGCCTAAGAACCATACATCATCAGGGCTTAAAGCACCAGTATTACTAGCGGTATCTGCTGTCTCCTTGAAGTAGTCGCCGGAAAACATGTAGGCGGCTACACCCCTTAAGCTCAGCTCCTTATAGACCTTGTAGTCAACAATCAGGTCAAGCTCGTTACCGATATCCTTGTTGCCGCGTTTGTATACATCTCTGTCGAATTTACTGGTTGAATAATAGACAGAGCCGTATTTGTCGGAATCTTCGGCTGCCATAACATTGGCAAACATGCCTGTCAGCTTAAGCTTGGAGGTCGGCTTGTAAACAGCCTTGGCACCTATCATGCTGACACCGTTATAACCGGCAGCCAGGAAATCACCGTTAGAATCCGAGAGACTGCCGCTATCAAAGCCTTTGTATCCGCTGACAATCATCATTCTTCTGAAGTCTTCTTTTCCTGTCTCGATATTTCTCCAGAGCTTTTCTTTCTCGTCATTAGGATTATTGTCTCCTGATGCATACTGGTAGAAAGCCTCGAGATATATAGGGCCAATATCACCGCCAACGGTTACATCAACTGCATAACCTTCCCAGTCGGTTACCAGAGTATTTGTACCTGATGTTGTTGCTCCGACGTCATAATCTCTCTCACCGTCCATAATGATCAGGTCAGCCGTGAACTTGAGAGGCACTTGGGTTGGGATCTTGCCATTTGCGGTGAGTCCATACCAGTATATATGATCCAGTGACCCAGGATTATCGGTCAGGGTATCATGTAGATTAGCCCTGTCGTTCGTATAGGTGACATGGCCGCCTATCCTGATATCCTTGGTAATGTTATAGAAAAGAATACCACCCATCACGTCTCTGTCTGCTGCTTGAGTTACATTTTCTTTATCCTTGTAGAAGTAAGCGATGAGCTTCCCATTTTTGAATTCATACTTTCCCTTGATACCAGCAGCGTCCATTCCCATGACTATGCCTTTCGGAAGGTCATAGGCAGGTACAGCACCCATCTGGAAGTTGAAGGCCTTGTTCCACGGGAGCTTGAAGTCAATGTACATCTGCTTTACTTCTACCATTGTGGCATCGTTATCATTACGAAACCCCTGCGAACTGCCGTAAGCGACTGTTGCAGTCTCCATCTCACCCATATATGAATCACCGATTTCAAAATAGAACACACCCTGCAGATCATCGCTCGCCTTTGCTGTCATCTTGAACCTTCCCCTCATGTCCATGACCTGCTGGGAGTCATTGCCCATGTCGTCCCTGTCAAGGTTATCAATTGACCAGCCTCTAAAGCGGATATCACCCTTAAAGCTGACTTTCGCCTTGGCCATGGAATCAACTGCAGTGAAGGCAAGAATCAAGGTCAGTGCTGCAAATACAACAAGAAACTTCCTCATACTTTAACCTCCTCCTTCAGAATTTTTGAAATAACTATCCAAAACCAGTAAGTAAAAATACTGCTAAATAAACCCCTCACCTCCTTTCTGATTAAGACATAATTATATTTCCAGTGACCCTATCGAAAAACCGTAGTCTGTAATTTTTATTAATTATATGATTTAAGAAGGTTTATTTAAATTGGGTGAACATTAACAAAAAAAATCTAAGCTGTCAAGGGTTTTTTTCGCCTGACATAAAATTTTTTAATTTCTCAATTCATGTCGTATACAATAATCATGCTCTCCTTCTCCTTAAGGTCTAATGTCCCCCTTTGAAAGGCGAGAACAGATACCAGTTCATCCTTGCCGTCATTATCAATATCTCCAATGGCAAAATCATTGATGGCTCCATTGGCGTTCTTAGCTCTCCAAACCTCGATAAGCCCGGCAGTATCCCATATCATATTGACCATCTGGGAATCATTATATCCGCTCAAACCTGCCAAAGCCTTGTATGTTGTCGGTATATTTCTCTGGATGATGACCTCTCCCAGGCCATCTCTATCTGTATCATAGATAAGGATACGACCCTTGATAGAAACCATGTTTTCTAAGCCAATAGGGTCAGTAGGTTTAGATATATCCCAACTCCTGCTCCCTTTATCCTCAAAAGAGAGTGAATATCCGCCGTAATACTCCCTGCTCAACCATTTCAAATCCCCCTTCCGGGAATAGAGACGAAGGTGATCATCATTATCAATCATCAAAATATCCTCTTGTCCATCCCTGTTAATATCATCAAGAACAAAGCCGTAAACGGTCCTTGTGACAGTTAATGGAATTCCTAATTCATTACCCCTTTTGAGCTTGTTTCCGTTCCAGGTGTAGTGATACATATATTTTGAGAAAAGGGATCCTTGACCCATGGGTTGGCCTATTAGAAAGGGCTCTTTGCGGTATGGCTTAAGAACCCTCAAAAAGAAAGGAAGGTCTTTGGCAATCTTTTTATAACTATTCCCCTTATTTTCTATCACAAAAGATTTGATAAACTCCCCGTTGATGTTTGAGATATAAATCTCTTCAACCCCATTCTTGTTGATATCGGCCACATCCAGGGAAATAAAACCATCGGTTCTTTTCTCAGTATAGGAGTAGATTCTCTGCAGCTTTGAACCCTGTGCCTGGTATACCTCAAGCCTGTTTCTAAAAATTATTACCACCTCTTTAAGACCATCTCCGTTGACATCTCCAATAGCAATATTCCTTATCTCCGTTTGAAAGAGACGGCTCTTCCACAGACCCTCCTGCTGGAAAATATACTTCCCAGCTTGACTTTGAAAGACGAACTGGGGATTGACTGGCGAACTCATCTGGCCAGTGGTTTGACCCGTAGAAAAACGAGGTTGATAGGTTGCAGGGGGCATCCCCATAGACGCCATTCTTGTGGGAAGCTCTTTCACAATAGCATTTGTAGCAAAGATGCTCGAATGATCCTTCAGGGAAAAAATCTCTGAATCGACCACCTGCTTCCCTTTCAAATCTCTTGTGATATTGACGAGGAGAAAATCTGAGTTTACAATCTGCTTTATCCTGACAAGATCCCTCGATGGGAGAAAATTTTTGATATCAATATTATTTTCTAATAGGGCGACTTGGAATTTATCCTTGTCATAAATCTCAAATCTTTTTGTCTCTTTTAATGCGTTTACCATCTCTTCTGTTATAGTATCTGTGTCCAGATCTTGCTTTGATTTATTGATGAAGGGAAGAACGGCTATCTCTATCCTCGTAGCGGTTATTCTCACCTTATCACCCCTCTGGATTTTTTTACCCTTTAGCTCTGAAACCACCCTTGCATTAGAATACTTTTCTGCAATCCTTGTTATCTCTATTTTTCCGATCTCCTCCTCAAATCTTCCCAAAACCTCTCCTGACAATGGATGTCTGAATTCTTCCCCTTCCCTAAAGACCGCCATGATGTTCCCATCAGCTATGTTATCGCCATACTTCAGATCCAAGAAAAGCTCTCTTCCTTTTACAGAAACGATATAGCCCTCAACCTGAGGAAAGGTAGAAGCAAACTTTTTTGCTAGTTTCCTTAAAGCCTCAGAATAGTCGAGAACCGTGTTAGAACGAGGGTCTTTCTTGACAAGAAGGCTAGATGAGCCTGCGTAGACAGGGCTTGGATTGAGTTGTGCTTTCGGTTCAGAAGTGATGGGCACAGAAACCGGCTTTTTCATATCCTCAGGAATAGGATCACTTCCCGAAATCTTATTTAACTTCTTTTTGGTAGCAGAACATCCTGTGATAAAGACCACCGCAAGTAAAGCGATCAGAAAAAATGAAAATTTATGATATCTTGAAACTGGCCTGGACATCAAAAAACCTCTGTATTTTAAGGATACTTTAAATTACTATAATATTTTAATTAAAATATATAGTCAAGTTTTTTTGACCTCTCTTTTTCATGCCTGTTTTTACGCCTGTTTTTATGCCTGAAGTGATTTTATTGATTGGTTTTTATTCATCTTTTTTTCAAAATTAAAATTTTAAAATCATATATAGAAATTTGATATATATCTATATTTCCCTTGACATAAAATCATTTCTCTCTTTATAATTGAAAACCTAATCTCATACAGATTGGGAATTTTTTTATCTGGATTATCTTTTTCCCATCGAAGCTTAAGGAGCAAAAAAATGAAAAATGCGATAAGAGTATTTTTTTGGACAATTATCCTTTTTGGCCTAACCCTAACTCTCTCCTATGCCCAAGAAATTGAAAGCGCATCAAAAGATTCTCAATGGGTTATCATATCCCTCTTTAAGAGGGGGGGTATCACCATGTATCCTATCTTTTTCTGTTCTGTACTCTCTCTGGCTATATGTCTGGAGCGCCTTTTTTATCTGAGAAAAAAGAGGATCGTCCATCCCGAATTTTTAGAAAATATCCAGAAGTACTGGTACAGGCATGAAACAAATAAAGCCATTTCAACGTGTCAAAAATATGATATATCGATTTCAAAGATCCTCAGGGCTGGTCTCTTAAGGTTTGGTCATGGCTTTAGAGAAATTGAGAGGGCAATTGAAGCGGCTGGACAGCATGAAACCTCTCTTCTCGTATCAAACCTGAGGATATTGGGTGCTATCGCCAATCTGGCACCGATGCTGGGTCTTCTCGGAACCGTTTTAGGAATGATCAAGGCCTTTAACGTTATCTCTCAAAGTGGAACAGGAAACCCAGGGCTTGTTGCCAGCGGTATATCTGAGGCATTGATAACAACAGCAGCTGGCCTCATGATAGGGATACCTACACTCGCAGCCTACCACTATTTCAGAGGAAGGGTTGATAAATTCGTATTTGAAATGGAAGATATATCATTAAAGCTTTTGGAAGAACTGGTCTACCAACCTGAAAAGGAACAAAAGGAACAATAAAAAGCGGTAAGGGAAAATTATGATTTTCAAAAAAGAAGCAGAAGAGGATTACGGATTACAGTTAACTCCTCTCATCGATGTTATCTTTCTCCTTTTAATATTCTTTATGGTTTCAACGGCCTTTATCGATTTCACAAGGAGACTTGATATAAAGCTTCCCGAATCCAAGGCCGCAGATGTTATTGAAAAGGTCAAGAGCTTTGTTATCGAAATGGCTGTCGATAAAAAAATATATCTCAATAGCAAAGAGGTAACCCTAAATGCCCTCGAATCAGAATTAAAAGAATCCTCTAAAAAAGCAACCCATGTCTCTGTAATCATAAAGGCAGACAAAAGACTCCCCTATGGGAATGTTATTAAAGTAATGGGGATAGTAAAGGATGCAAAGATAAGAGATATCGGGGTTGCGGTGAAATAAAAGAGAGCTCAGTTAGATTAGGAGAATGAGCACTTTTAAGTTCAAAGACCCGCTAAAAATTCTTTATAATCGTTTTAGAAATCTTGCCATCCCTTATACGTAAAATAAAATGTTTCAGGCTGCTTTGGTTTAAAAAACCAATATGAACGTTTTATCTTCTTAGAGAGAGTTGAATACTGTCCAATTCTTGGTGGTGGTTCTACATCAATTGGTTTTTTCCATGTTAAAGCTAATGACTTTGGAGATGAAAAATAGCTAGTTAAGTCTTGATTCTTCATAATTTCTTTTACTGCTTTGAACTCACCATAAGTAGGGTGGTAGGGACTGTTATTATACCATCTGATATCATGAACAGAAACTAAGCCATTTTTTTTCACATATTTTAAGACATTATTTTTCCACCAATAACCAAAATCTTCTGAATGATCACTATCAATCAATAGATAATCTATCGTGCCAATTTGTTCAATAATTTTTGGGAAGGTAACCTTTACATCTCCCAAATAAAAAGAGAATAGATCTTCAAATCCTAAATCAATTGCATTTTGTTTGGCAACCTCCAAATGTCGGGGATTAATTTCAAAGCTGTGAAGATGACCAACCCTATTATCATAAAGAGCTTTCAATATAGATTGAGTACTATGACCTTTGCCACAGGATATTTCTACAACAACCCTTGGTTTTGTCTCTCTGATTAACATGTAACATATCTCACAATCAGCAATATCTTGTTGCCGACCATATTTTTTTTTATGTTTTCTATAATATTTCCAGTGTCCATATAGATTCCACTTATATTTTTTATATAAAGATAAAATAAATTCTTCATTAAGATATAATTTTTTTATCATTTCATGCCTTTACGATTAATTCATTTTCTACAGATTATAATTCAACATTTTTAATCACTTTTGAGTTATTGTATAAGATAATAAAAAGCTAATATTTTAGTGAATTGTTTCAACTTATATTTCATGAAAATTTATATCTTTTGATAAATTCAATTAACCTCTTTCCTCTCTTATGAGCCTTCCGTTTTTATAAAAAAACCGGATGTCTATCTTACCGTCATAGTTCGTATCCTCTTCCTGTCTTTCAATCTTTCCATCTTTATAGTAAGACCAGATATCTATCTTTCCGTCATAATTCGTGTCCCCCTCCTGCTTTGTCAGTTTTTCTTCTTGATAATATGAGAGGATATCTGCCTTTCCGTCTTTATTGGTGTCTTCTTCTATTTTTGCTATTTTCCCTTTATTATAAGTATACCAAACATCTATCTTTCCATCATTATCGGAATCGAAATGCCTTGTTACAAGCATTTCTTTTTCATAGAGTAAAATATTATCGATATTTCCGTCCCTGTTCCTATCCTCTTCCTGTCTAACCAACTCCCCGCCTTGATAATGATAGACAATTTTGGGTCTGCCACTTAAATCTATTCCCTCTTCTACTCTCTTTAATTTACTATCTTCATAGAACGATTTTATATCTTTATGACCGTCTCCCTTTGTATCGGCCTCTCTCCTTACAAGCTTTCCATCTCTATAGTAAGACCAAAGGTCGATCTTGTCATCGTTGTTTGTATCCTCATGAGAGCTAACCAACTTTTCATTTTCATAAAAATAGGTCTTATCGATCCTTCCATCACCATTTATGTCTTGTTCTTCTTTAACCAATTTCTCGTTTTCAAAATAGGACCAGAGATCTATCTTACCCCTCTTCTTTGTATCTTCCTCTCGCTTTACTAATCTTTCGTTTTTATAATGGAGGATAAGGTCTTTCTTTCCGTCAAAATCTATATCTCCCTCCTGCTTTACTATTCTTCCATCCTCATAATACGTCCAAATATCGACCTTTCTATCCTTATTAGAGTCCTTCCACTTCCTTGACAGACTCCCTTTGTTATCCAGAAAAAACCAGAGCTCTGGGTATCCATCAAAATTGGTATCAACCTCCTGCTTATCTATCTTCTCGTTTAAATAATACGTCCAGATATCAGGCTTGCCGTCACCATCTTTATCCTCCTCCTGTCTCTCAAGTTTTCCATCCACGTAATAAAACCATGCATCAGTTTTTCCGTCTCTATTATTATCTAGCTCTTGTCTGGCTATCCTTCCCTCTTCATCATAAAAAGTCTTCACTTTGGGCTTCTCTTCTTGGCTAAAACCGATAGAAAAATTAAGCAGCATAAAAATGATAAAAAGGAATGACCAAATATTCCTAATCATGTGTACTCCAAATCTTAAGATAAAAAAATTTAATTATATTTAAAATGACCGTCAATAGCAAGCCTTCGTTTGTTTCCAACTAATAGTGAACTGGGAACAGGAGGGAATGGAGAAGCTTTATGAATCGCATTTACAGCCCCTTTATCGAGAGGGATATATCCAGAAGAAGACAATAGATATACACTGGAGACACTCCCGTCAATCTCGATACGAAATTCGAGCGATACCCTACCTTTCAAACCCGGTCTTGCTTCAACGGGATAATGCCAGACTGACATTATTCTTCTTTTTATTTTTTCCAAATAATCTTTGAATTGAGGATCATCACTATCCAGCGAAACATATACGGCCTCTGCATCTTTTCTAAGCAGGGGATGTTCTACTTTTTTCCTGAGATCAACAGGAGCCCTTGCCATTGCTTCAGGATCCTCAGGAACCCTAAATATTTCTCTTCCTTCTAATCTGTTCTCTACCTCTTTAGACCTTCCCTTTGTTTCGACCTGACTCTTTATAGGGCTTTTATCGAATGCTAATTTTCTCATGTCTGAAGTAACTCTTTTTGGCGCATTCGTATCTTTATGTTCTATAGGTTGAGAACTCACTAATCGTGTAGGAAAGGTCTTTGTCGAAGAAGCTATCAGCTCGGTTGGCTCAATGAAAGCTTCTTTCCCTTTAAATTCCTTTGGGGTTGTTTTCAATATCCTCTCATGAGACATTTCCTCTTTCAATTCAAAATCAAATTTATGGGTTAAAAAAAAAGGCTTTGGGGGTGCTTTAAACTTCTTCTCAAATTCATCCCCCTGAGATATAAGTATCTTGGGTTTTAAATCTGGTGTTTTATTTTTTAAATCAGGATAATTATTAGTAGTTTTTGGTCTTTTCAAAGTCTCTTGACCCTTAAATAAATCAGGGATTTTCTCTGTTGTTTCTCTTTTCCTCTCTATATCATCCTTCGTTTTAAGAAACTTAAAAGGCTCTTTATATTTCTTTTGGTCCTCTTTGAACCCAGCAACACTGGAAGCTAAGAGTTTTGGCTTGTTAAAGGTCTTTTGTGTTTCCTCTTTTTTTGGTTGTAAAATTTTTTTAGGCTCCTGTTTTTGTTCTGGTTTAGATAAAGTTTTCTTAGCTAATACTGTCTTCTTTGGCTTAACTTTTTTCTCAACCTTTTTTACTGCTTTGGATTTCGGTTCAGCCTCTTTTACTTTTTTTATTTCAGAAACCTCTGGAACCTCAACAATCTTTATTGAAACGGGCTTCTTTAAAATCTCTTTTGTTTCAAGTGCTTTATTAAAAAAGGGGAGGAAAATTATTAAATGAAGAAGGAATGAAACGACCAGGAATATATCTAATCTTGACTTATAAGAAGAAACTTCTAAATTTTCCCACAACAGATTACCATAAATAACTCTCTTTTTTGATTCTCTCCCCCTATCCCTTAGATATTCTTTCGCTCTTTTATAATGGCTATCAATAAAATCTTTGAAACAATGAATCAATCTGAGGAAAATATCTCTACTCTTGAAAAAAAGAAGCGTATAAGATCTTTTTTGGTTCTTTGGTTCCTCTAGATTATTGCCAGATGTTATCGAACTTTTTACCTTGGTTTTGCTCTCAATTTTATCAAGGAGTTTATCACCCTTTTTAGAGAATTCCCTTTTGCTAGCCTTTTTTTGGATATTACTGTCTAACTTACCTCTCTTTTTTTCAATATTTTTTTTCGTAACGATATATTTTCGAACAGTGGTCCTTCTTTTTCCCGAACCTTCGACCCCTCCTCTTATTTTTTCCTTCTTAATCTTTTTTCTCATAACTATAAACTAAAAAGGACAGAAAAATTTCTGCCCTAATCTGTTTCGAGTTCCTTTGTAAATAATTGAAAAGAATGAATATTGAAAATTATTATATATAACAGCACTTTTTCAAAAAACAGAAGAAAAATTGTTCATTAAGAACAAATTTATGAAAATTTTTATCTTCTCTCTCCTGCTATTTCAAGGTCTAACTCAAGCTTCTGTTTTTTCAGTTTTTCCAACTTTTCTTTGATCTCTGCCTCAAGGTCTTTATTTCCTGTACGTTTCGCTAATTCCAGCTGCTCATTCAACTTTTTTATTTCCTTTGCCAACTCATTTGACAACTCCTGCTGTAGCGTTCTCCTGCCCTCAATCTCTTTTTGTAAGTCCGGGTCTTTCAATCTGGCTAATTCTATCTCCAGCTGTTTCGTCTGTTGGCGCTGTCTTTCCAGTTCTAACCTTAATTCTTCCTGTTTTTTTCTCTCTTGCTCTAGCTGCTGCTGCGTCGTTTCTGGATATGCTCCAGTCCCTGTTTTTGACTGTTGTTTCGCTCCCTCTCTTTCTATCGCTTGACCAGCTAAACGCCCTGTCAATGCCCCAATTCCTGCACCTATAGCACTACCAGTTCCTGCATGACCGCTAGCACCCCCTATGATAGCTCCTGTTCCTGCACCTATAAGGGTACCTGCAATCGTTGCTTGTTCTGTAGTGGTGAGTCCCCCTCCTCCACACGAATAAAGGGCCACTAAAAAAATCCCAGAAATAACAAGAGCTAGGTAACGCCTCATCTATCTATTGCCTCCTTTCTTCATTAAATATTGAAAGGGTTTGGATCTAAAATTAAAGGTATGACAATTTTAAAGGATTGTCAAGCAGGAAATCCCTTTGATTTTATTGACTTAATCTCCAGCAATATCAATTTTATAAAAAAGGAAATAATTTATTGACAATAAAATCTTTTTGATATACTAATAAATGGATATGTTGGAAAATAATATCTTTTTTAGATTCTAAATATTATGAAAAACCAGAGGAGAGGTATAAAGATACCTCTTATTTTTTTTACTCTTATTGTCTTTCTGCTTGTCTGTTCAATGCTTCTTGCATCCCTCATTAAGTTAGACAACTACAAAACCCTTCTATCTAAACAGATTGGACAAGCTATCAAGAGAGATATATCAATTGAAAAAATCCGTCTAAGCATTTTGAATGGTTTGGCTTTTGAAGCAAAAGGAGTCTCTATCAAAAATAAAAAAGAAGCGTCTTCTCCACTCTACATTGAGAAGTTAACACTAAATGCTGAACTATTACCTTTGTTAAAGAAGAAGGTTGTATTAAAAAAAATAGTTCTTCATGAGCCCCAAGTAACAATAAAAAGGAATGAAAAAGGTCTTATCAATATTCTTAGCCTGCCTGAAAAACGATTTCTTATAATAGAAAATAGTTCGGCATCGTATAAAGTAAAGAATATTTTAATCAAAAACGGATACGTGAAATTTATTGATGAAAAGATCTCTAATCCCGCAACTACTACAGAATTTCAGAACGTTTCTATAAATCTCATAAATACATCAAAAGCCAGCCCTATAGCTTTCAAACTATCAGCAAACATAAGCAGTAATAACTCTCAAAAGACAAAAATCTCCGCTAAAGGATCCCTTAATAAAATACCTATAGATCTAGACCTTTCTGATTTTCAATTTGATGCAGATATTAAAACGGATTCAATTCAATATGAAGACCATAGCATCTACCTCAAACAAATCTCTTTTTTAAAAGATCTTAAAGGAGAAATAAAGGCTGACATCAATCTGAAAAAAGATACCGATGGAATACTCAAACTATCAGGAAATATTACCACAGGCTCTTTATCCTTAAAAATTCCTTATTTGCATGATGGCATACCCTGCGATGCTTATAAAAATATAATTAGCTGTGACATTGAATTTAATAAAAACTCTATAACGGTTAACAAGATTGGACTAAAAGTCAAAGATTCTCATAAGCATGAAATAATAAAGGTGGACAATACTTTTGGTAAAGATGGCAAACTTGTAACACAGGTTAACGCAAAAGATCTCTCTTTGAAAGCAATAAAAAAGTATATCCCAAAGAAATATATTTCTGATGATTTTAATAAGGTATTTGATAAAACAAAATTTTCTGGATCGATAAAAATTACTTCCGTTTCTTATTCAAAAACCATATCAAGGCCTGCTTCTTGGACACTAGAGCTCAAAGATGTAAATATTGATACAGGAGAAAATCTGCCGTCTATCAAAGGACTGACGGGACTCATAAATCTGAAAGATGATGAAATCAAATTGAACCGGTTGAATGGAAGGATTCGAAACTCCAACTTTTTCAATAGCCAAGGAAAAATTTTTCAAATAAACTCAGATCCTCAAATAGAATTTTCTCTTAAGGGAAATATGGACGCAGCTGATATTGAGTATATAAAATCCTTAAGTATATTTCCTCGTAAACTTTCTTCTCGCTTAAAAGGGTTAGAAAAAATGTCGGGAAATGCCTCGCTAACATTAAATGCCAAAGGGAATATTAAAGATAGAGAATCCTTTGAAATGCAGGGAAGTTTGGATTTGAAAAAAATAAATCTTTCTCATAAAAAAATCAAACCTGAGATGAGAAATGTCAACGGAAAGATCGATTTTACAGATGAGTTGATTAAGTTTGACTCGCTGAACATGCTATTAGATGGTTATGAATTGAACCTAAAGGATGGATTGATAGAATATGGCGCTGACGACCCTTATATTGAATTAACCATTGAGTCAAAGAAAACCCCTTTAGAGAATCTCCTAAACATTCTCCCATTTAAAAAAGATTACAAAACAAATATAAAGGGATTTGTAAAGAGCAAGATTATTATCTCTGGGAATTTGAACAATCGAAATAACCTTAATATAAAAGGAGATATTAGTCTGGATCACACAATGATTCTATCAAACAGAATTTCCAATCCCATCTATCTACACAGAGGTAACATCATTTTCAATACAAAAAAGGCGTATATTAAGATTGAAAAGGCCAAGATTGGGAACTCTGTTATTAATTTAAAAGGAGAGGTTAAAGACTTTCTTGAACCAAAAATCAACATCGACCTTATTTCTCCATATATTGAATTAGATGAAATACCTGCCCTATTCTCAAAACAAAATAGCGATTATGGACATCTCCTCAATTACGCAATGATAAAGGCAAGGATTCAGATAGAAAAGGCAAAATATAAGGATATGAATTTTAAAGAGATAGATACAAATATTATTTGCAATAAAGGTCAATTGAAAATAGATGACCTGAGGATAAAATCCAATGGTGGAAGTATTATGCTTAGCTCCTTGATAGATCTATCCTCGCTAAAAAATCCAACTATTCGTATCGAACCAAAGATTCTTAATGTCGATTCAGAGAGCCTGCTTAATGAACTAAACATAAACCAGAATATTCTGACAGGGTCTATGGATATTTCAGGCAACCTCTTTTTTCAAAGTCTCAATCCTGATGAACTTAAAAAAAATATGGACGGGCATGTCTTTATCCAATTTAAAAATGGGTTTATAAAAAAATCGGAGAGTATGGCTCTCCTTTCCTCCAAACTTCACTTCGATAAGGAATTCAAGAAAATTTCTGGTAAAAACGGTATGAAAAAACTTCCTTATCATACTATCAGTGGTGATTTTATCATTCATGATGGAATCATTACTACCAACAACCTATCCATCGTGGGCAAAAAGGTGAATATTGCAGCTACTGGTAGAATTGATCTGACTCACGAATTTATGGATCTCAAGGTAAGCGTATTAACCTCCAATACAATGGAAAGAATTGTCAACAAATTACCCTTTGTGGGAAATGCTGCTGTTGGAAATGATAAAAATCTGATAGCAAATTTTTATGAAGTCAAAGGGAAAATAAGCGATCCGGAAGTCACAAAGATCCCTTCTCATTCCATAGAACTAAATATTTTAAAGGCCTTTCGAAAAATAATTGTCCTTACCGGCGAGGTCCTCCATATACCTCAAAAGGTTCTAGCAATCGGGAGATAAAAGAGGTTATCTCTGAAAATTCCATTCTTGAGTTGTGTACTTTTCTTTCCTTAGCCTTTCTGACAATCTCTTCTCGTAGAGAGTTAATTTATCCTGAAACAATGGTCCGAAAGACTTATTAAGCGCCTCTATGAGGGCCTTGGAAACTTCTCTAAATGAGATCTTTCTGTTTAAAACCTCCTGAAGACTGATCATTCTATTATCATCCTCTGTTTTAAAAATAGAAGTCCATTTCTCTCTGTTTAAATTTAAAAGGATTGAACCCTGTTGGAGCAGAAAGTTTCTGCTCCTCTTTTGTGCACTTCCAATAATCTTTTTCCCCTGAGTAACAATCTCATAGAGAGAAGAGGAGGAAAAGCATGATGGTGAATCTATACCCTTTGTCTGTCCCCTTTTTCTTTTTGATGATAACTCAGCTAAAACACCGATGCTTTTTAATCCGGAAACCAAGGCATGACTTATAATCCTATAAGGTTCAAGGACACCATTACGAGAAAAGGCGTCTAAGCTTGATATAATGCTATAGGTGACCTCCTCTTCATGAAAGACAGCCCTTCCTCCTGTTGGCCTCCTTACCATATCCAAGGATAACTCATTCATTCTTTTAGATTCAAACAGATATGATGTCTTTTGGAAATACCCTATTGATATGGCCGGGGGATTCCAGCCATAAAATCGTATCGTTTTTGGCGAAAATCCTTTTTCACATGCAATGAATATCGCTTCATCGATGGCCATATTCATATAACCATCATAAAAAACATCTTTGATTAATCTCCATCCTTCCCTCTTATTATTCATGATTATTCTCTAGCTTTTTGGTTTATCATGAAAAGTATGGATGGATTTTTCTTTAGTCTTTCCATCTTAGTTGAGGTTCTCTTGCGGCGGAGGTTTCATCTAAACGTAATACTTTGGTTTTATGGGGGGCATTCTTCAATTTATCTGGTTCATCTTTTGCCTCCCTTGCAATCTCTTGCATCGCCCAGATAAACTCTTCCAGGCTTTCTTTACTTTCTGTCTCGGTTGGCTCTATCATGATTGCGCCCTTCACAATCAATGGGAAATATATGGTTGGAGGATGAAAACCATAATCCATAAGTCTTTTAGCAATATCTAAAGTTGTTACACCATTTTTATTCTGAATTTTATCAGAAAAGACACATTCGTGCTTACAAACTCTATTATAGGAAAGGTCATAGTAATCTTTTAATTTATTCATAATATAATTGGCATTGATTACTGCGACTTCACTAGCTTCCTTAAGTCCTTCTCCACCCATAGATCTTATATAGGCATAAGCCCTAACCATGATAGCAAAATTTCCATAAAAGCTATGAACTTTTCCGATTGAAAAAGGCCTATCATATTCTAAGTAAAATCTTTCACCATCTTTCTCAACAGTGGGACTCGGCATAAAAGGAACAAGATGTTCCTTTATCCCAACTGGACCTGCTCCTGGACCCCCTCCTCCATGAGGAGTGGAAAATGTCTTATGGAGGTTAATATGAACAACATCTATACCCATATCTCCGTATCTCACCTTCCCCATCAGTGCATTAAGATTAGCTCCGTCACAATATACCAGTCCTCCTTTTTGATGGATCATATCAGAAATTTCTAAGATATCTTCTTCAAAAAGACCAAGGGTATTCGGATTTGTCAGCATAATAGCTGCCGCATCCTCATCAACAATTCTCGAAAGTTCATCTAGATCGATACACCCCCGACTGTTTGATCTTACCACTATACTTTTATATCCACATAGTGTAGCACTGGCTGGATTGGTCCCATGAGCAGAATCTGGAATAATAACCTTTTTTCTCGGATTACCCCTGGACTTTAAATATTCCCTTATCATCATCAAACCTACCACCTCTCCCTGAGCACCAGCAGAAGGTTGTAATGTAACTCTGTCCATCCCGCAGATATCTTTTAAGTACTGTTCGAGTTCATACATGAGTTGTAAAGAACCCTGACAAAGCTCTTCAGGAGTATACGGATGGAGTTCAGAAAAACCCGAAAACCTTGATATATCCTCATTCACTTTGGGATTATACTTCATCGTGCAAGACCCCAGAGGATAAAAACCTAAATCTACACCGTAATTCCATTGGGACATCCTCACAAAATGCCTTACAATATCTACCTCGCTAACCTCAGGAAAACCTTCAATCTCATCTCTATATAAGCCCTCAGGAATTAAAGCTTTAATATTTTCTTCTGGTACATCACATGATGGAAGTGAAAATGCCTCTCTTTTTTTGGAGCTCTTTTCAAAAATTAAAGGCTCGTTAAAAACCAAACCCTTTGCTCCTATCATTCTTTGCTCTTTCATCAATTCTCCTAAATTTGGACTATAGAGCACTCAAAACTCTACAGAGAATATCAATATCCTCTTTTGTATTCTTTTCAGTAACACAGAAGAGAAGTGAATCTTTCATCTCCGGATAAAACCTTAATAAGGCTAATCCCCCTATGATATTCTTTTGTAATAACCATTCATTGACTTTCTCTAAAGGCAGTTTCGATCTGACTACAAATTCATTAAACGTGGGAATACTCATATCAACGGAAAAGTTTCTCATCTTTGAAATCTCTTTTTTTACATAGTTCGCTTTGTAAAGATTCAATTCTGCAAGTTTTTTCATGCCCCTCCTTCCTAAGGTAGAAAGATAGATAGACGCAGCTAAAGCACAAAGAGATTGATTCGTACAGATATTTGAGGTGGCTTTTTCTCTTCTTATATGCTGTTCTCTGGTAGCCATTGTAAGAACATAACCTCTCTGCAAACTTTTATCTGTAGTTGCTCCTACAATCCTTCCTGGAATATTCCTTACATACTTCTCTTTTGTAGCAAAAATGCCAAGGCTTGGGCCACCAAAATTTATGGGGTTCCCAAAAACCTGCCCTTCCCCAACTACTATGTCACAATCAAAAGCCCCAGGAGGTTTTAAAATTCCCAATGCAATGGGCTCAACAACAACAACGATCAGGAGAGCTTCTTTTTCCCTTGCAACCTCAGAAATCTTTTTTATATCCTCAATGGAGCCGAAAAAGTTTGGATATTGGATGATCACTGAAGAGCTGTTAGAAGAAACAAGCATTTTTACTTCATTCGAATCTGTAAACAGATTCTTTGTAAATGGTATTTCTTTAATCTCTAAATCAAGGGACTGGGTATAGGTATTTAAAACCTTTCTATATTCAGGGTGGACAGCTTGAGAAATAAGTATCTCTTTTCTATTATTAATACGATTTGCCATTAAAACAGCTTCTGCGAGAGCAGAAGCACCATCATACATAGATGCATTTGTAATCTCCATGTCTGTAAGCTGACAGATAAGGGTCTGATATTCATAGATTCCCTGGAGTGTACCTTGACTTATTTCTGGTTGATAAGGGGTATAAGCTGTATAGAACTCGGATCGCGATACGAGGTGTTCGACCACACTTGGGATATAGTGACCATAACTCCCAGCACCTAAAAAAGATATATATTCAGTACCAGCGTTTTTCTCGCTTAATAAATTTAAATGGCTCTTGAGCTCTGGCTCTGATAAAGCTGAAGGTAACTTAAGATTCTCTTTAAGCCTAATCTTTTCTGGTATATCTGTAAAAAGTTCTGTAACATCCCTAACCCCTATTGCTCTTAGCATCTCTCTACAGTCATCATCTGTGTTAGGAATATATCTCATCTAGATTCCTTTATTTCTTTTCTTCTTTGATAAAGGCTTCATATTCTTCAGCTGAAAGAAGCGCATCAATTTCATCCTCATCACTTATTTTTACAACAATGAGCCATCCGTCTCCATAGGGATCAGAATTTATTAATTCAGGTTCTTCTTTCAGTGCTTCATTGATTTCTAATACCTCTCCGGTTACAGGAGAATATAAGTCAGAGACTGCCTTGACAGATTCAACTACTCCAAAAGTCCCCATCTGCTCAACCTCACTTCCTACCTCTGGGAGCTCCACGAAAACAACATCTCCTAATTCTTCCTGGGCATGGTCGGTAATGCCGATAATAGCTTTACCACCCTCAATCCTCGTCCACTCGTGTTCCTTTGAATACTTTAAATCTTTTGGAAATTCCATTTTTCTCTCTCCTCCTTTTCTGTTTATCTTCTTTATAAAAATTTACCAAAAGCTAAAATTTTATTAATCCCAAATAATTTTCTTTTCACAAATGATAATCGAGGCCAAATCACTCAATGAATCAACAATACATTAAAAAGGCGGTTAATGAATCCTTTCAACCCGAGAGGAATAAAAAGGAGTCTTAACAATTTTTGCCTTTACCCTTTTATCCCTTATTGCTATATCCAAAGCAGTACCAATATCTGAATAAACAATACTAACATATCCTATTCCAATAGGCTTTTTTAAGGAAGGAGACATGGTTCCACTCGTCACATTTCCAACCTTTATATTTTTATGATATAATGAATTTGATGAGCGTGGAATCCCTCTCTCTATAGCTTCAAAACCTATTAATTTTCTATCTACTCCTTTTTCCTTTTGTTTTAAAAGCACCTCCTTTCCAATAAAATCTTCCTTGTTGAGTTTTACAACCCAATCAAGACTTGCATCAAAAGGTGTGGTTTGGGAATCAATATCATTTCCATATAAAGGATACTTCATTTCTATTCGGAGGGTATCTCTAGCCCCTAAGCCTGCTGGCTTTATTCCAAACTCTTCCCCCGCATTAAATATCGCATCCCATATCTTTTGTGCCTTTTTATGATTAAAATATATCTCAAAACCATCCTCCCCAGTATAGCCAGTCCTTGATATAATTGATTCAACCCCGTCTATCCTACCTCTTTTAAACCAGAAATATCTGATTGAAGAAAGTTTAATATCCGAAAGCCGCTGTAAAACCTCCTCAGACTTTTTCCCCTGTATGGCCAGTTGACAAAGTTCTTCAGCTACATTAATCACTTCGGCATTTTCTTTATTATTGCTTTTTATCCAATCTAAATCTTTATCTGCATTAATTGCATTCACGCACAACATTAATCTTTCATCTTCTATTTTATACACAGTAATATCATCAACGATACCTCCATAAGGGTAACACATCAGTGAATATTGAATCTGATCATTCTTGAGTCTTGAAACGTCATTTGATGTTAGCCTCTGTATTAATTGGAGAGCTTTTTTGCCCCTGATTTCAATTTTACCCATATGGCTTACATCAAAAACACCCACCTGACTTCTGACACAGTTATGCTCATCAATAATGCCTGAATATTGCACCGGCATCTCCCATCCAGCAAAATCTATAAGCCTGGCTCCTAATTTTTTATGAATACTATGAAAAGGAGTCTTTTTTATTGAAAAACCTCCTTCTGTCACTCAATGAGGCTATATTTCTTCACAACAAATCTGCCACTATAATTAGAATGAAAGATTTTTTTTATTTAAACTGGCAGAAAATAGTTACAAGATACATATTCTTTTTTTATTGTCAAATAAAAATTCTCATTAACCAAATAATTTTTTAAAAGTTTTTGCTCAATAAATTTTTGGTTGGTCTTTAGATGAAAAGAAAAAAGAGGAAAAGCTTTTTTACAAATAAAAGTTTTTTGTTATAAGATTTAAAAAAGGACTTGATATTGTGCCAAAATTCAAAGTAAGATTATTAAAATTAAGAAAAAGCTATAGGTTCTAAATTTTTGGCTTTCACTCCTCTCATTTCCATTATGTTCTTTAAAGTCCTGTCCACAGTAAAAAATATCATCTGCCAACCATCTTCTGTAATATCAAATAAAATATCTAAAATTCGAGATATCCTTTCAGAATCAAAAGTTAAAAATGGATCATCCAGAAGCAAAAATCCTTTTTGTTTCTTTAGACTCCTTTCCGCTAATGCTATTCTTATAGCCATATAGAACTGGTTTAATGTTCCGCTGCTTAGCCACTCAATTGGTTTTTCTTCGCCAGAGGGGAGTTCGACCATAACATCAACAAGATCCCATCTCTTAACGATAATTCTATCGTATCTAAAATTTGTTATTTGAGAAAATAGTTCAGAAGACCTCTCTTCTAAAATATTTTTCACCTGAAGAGTAGCCTCTTTTTCAATATCCCGCATAATAAAATAAGCTGCCTCTGCTGCCTCACGCTCCAGTAGAAAATTATCTAGTTCCTTTTTCTTCTCGTCGAGCTTAAGAAGGATATCTATCTTCTCTATACCCATTAAACCTCCCTTTAATTCTCCAATAGAAACCCGGAGTTCATGCACCTCGTTTTTTCTTTTTTCCACTTCATTCCTGAGTTCTAGAATCTCATTATTTAATCTATTATATTTCTCTTCATCCCAAGGGATATTTTCTATCTTATCTTTATCTCTCACTCTTTCTTCTAAAGCTTCAATCCGATCTACAACGATATTCATATCTGGGCTGCCTATAAGTCCTTCCATCTCTTTTGTCAATCCCCTAAAATTCTCTTTTATAGATAGATATTCATCCCATTTTTCCTTAAACTGTTCAAGAGAAACGAACCCTGTTATCTCTTTAATCTTCATTATTTTTTTATCAATAAAATCGATATTTTCACGAATCTCATCAATCTCTTTTTCAATATTTTTTCTTTCATTTTGTAGTATCTCAGCCTGTCTCTTCTTTTCCCTTGATTCACCTTCATCTCTATTTATCTCTCTTCTTTTTCCTTCTATCCTATCTTTAAGGTCATCGATATCTGTATTCTCCCAGTCCTCTCCAAGATTCACTAGAAAGCTATTTGTCTTTATCGATAGCTTATCCAATTCCTCTTCCAATTCCCTTGCTTTTTTATAACTTTTTTTCAAATAAAAAATCAGAATAACAGGAATTAATATAATGAGAATCATTCCTAACAATACTTCCTTTTTCCAAATAAACCCTATAGCAAAAAGAAGCAAGGCTGACAAAAAACATGAGGATTGTATAATACGAATAGCTTTTTTTACCTTCTTAGAATCTTTAAACGCTGATAATTTTTTCTTCATATCATTATACTGTTTAACATCCTTTTCTAAATTTACAATTGTTTCAGTAATACTCTGCCAACCCATAATACGAGACATTAAATTCTTTATATCCTCTTCCAATTCCTTTTTTTTCACATCAACTTCTCTACTTCTTTTTTTATAAATATTGCTTTCATTTACAAGCTTTTCCTTATTCTTTGAAAATTCCGACCACTCCTTTAATTCTTCTTCTTTAAAATGGCTATATGAATTAAGCTCCTTTTTCTTTTCTTTAATCTTTTTATAAATCTCCTTTATCTTGATAAGTTCATCCCTTTCTCTAGCCTTTTCTAATGCCTTTTTATTTTCTTCAGCCTCTTTAAGTCTTGTCTCTAAATTATTTAATTCTCCAAACCTGATATCCATCTCCTTTTCTTTATTGATTAATGTTTCAACCTTCGTTCTTTTATCCTCATACGTACTTATCTCATCCCTTAGCGCATCCTCATCTTTCCATACCTTTGTCCTGGACTCCTTCTCTCCATGTGGGTTTATGCCAGCGTTCTTTCGCAGTTCCTCAATCACACCCTTTAAATCACCATGCATGCCAAGAATCCTATTTATCAGCATAGCTGTCCATGCCTTCTTCCTAAAATCATTTTTATCAAATATAACCTCGCCTGCTCTTATACAGAATACGTTTTTAAAAAATAACGGGCTTAAAGAGGAAATCTTATAAAAATTACCTTTTTGAGGTAGTGATATCTCCTGTCCATTATGAATCAGAATTAATTCTCCTTTAAAACCTTCCTGATACCTCTTTTCCCATACAGGAAATATCCTCTTATTGTATCCATAGAGTGCACAAAAGATTGCATCAATCAGAGTTGTTTTTCCTGATTCATTTTTTCCATAAAAAAGGCTTACATGATCATCGAAGTCAAATACCACATCATTGAACATGCCAAATTTTTCAATGGTTAACCTTTTTAATCTCAACCAAGCCCTCCTTTTTCTCTTAATTCTTTCAGTCCGCAACTGAGTGCTCTCTTGTAAATATTTCTCTCTTTATCTGTTTCGGCTTGTTCAATCCTTTCTTCTACCTTTTTTATAAAACTGAGACACACCGGAAAGTCTTTGAACTGCGCTATACTTAAAATCTCATTTTTTATACTAAACTCTGGGAAGCGACAGGCATATTTATCAGTAATATAATCAAGATATCTCTTGAGAGCCCTTTCATCTTCAACGACGCCTTCAATCCTGATGAGAGGCCATATCTTCCTGTTAGCTCCCTCTTTTATTCTTTTTCCCATTTCCTGATCAATCTGTGAAAACACATTCTTTACTTCTCCTATCCTTATCATAAACGGTCCAATGCTCTCAATTCTCAGAGCAGTCTCAATGGTAATGTCTTGAATTTCTATTTTTCCTTTATTTTTAATGTCTGCAAGAACGACTTTTCTTTCGCTTGCCTCATTTATCTTCATCGGTTCAGGGGTTCCGGGATAGACAGCTATTGTCTCACCAATGACCCTTTTTGAAAAATGATTATGGATATGTCCTAAGGCTAAATAATCAAATCCCCATGACTCGACATCCCCTGTTTCAACAGGAAAATATTCATCTTTTTCAATATCCATTTCTTGAACAAAAGATCGTATTTCCCTCTCATCCACCAACGTCCCATGAAGAATTCCAATATTAATCTTTTTTATGTCTTTTTGGACCTCTGATATTGGTAACAAATCTCTTGCCTTCTTTCCCTTTTGGAAAGGAATGCAATAAAACACAATATCTTGTCCAAGGCTATCAAAAATTTGATAAGGTCCCTCGCTTCCTATGAATACATTTTCACCGTAAAACATTTCAGGGGCAAAGGATTCTACCTCACCTTTAATATCATGATTTCCTGGTACAATTATTATTTTTATAGGGCTTATCCTTTCAAAGGCTTTTTTCATCTTTTCTCTTGCCTCTTGACTGGCTTGTATAGGAGAATCAAAAATGTCACCTGAAATTATTAAATAATCAACCTTCTCAACCCTAGCCTTTTCACAAATCCAAAAGAAGGTATTCCATCTCCTTTCAGAATCTTCTTGTAGATGTAAATCTGCCGTGTGAAGTATCTTCACCTTACCTCTTACCTCTATATAATATTTTTCTACTACACACTATTTTCAGAAAACTATTTTAATTCTCTATTAAAACAGGTTCATCTGTTCCTTTTGCTCATCTTCATCAAAACCCTGTTCTTTACTCTCCTCAAATATCTTAATTTTGCCAAAAACCCCGTCATATCCTGGAACAATATTAAATTTTCCCTCTCTGACTCTCATTACTCCCTCTGAAACCTTTGGATGAGCATACCTAGAAAGCTCTTCTTTTTCTATATCAAGAAGAATCTTAAATTCTGATCCACCCCATTCTATGAGACGATCATACTCATTATCTACGGCCTTTGTTCCAACAGAAACACCAAAGGCATCAGCTATAATCTCCCCTAGTGGCACAACATATCTAGCAGGAATACTATTTTCAGGCTTAAATCCTTCTTCCCTATCAGCAAGGTCATCTACCCTATGCATCACACCAATGGTAAGAGCCTTCTTACAAACAGGGCAGATATTATTAACCTCTTGACTTTCCTTGGGAGAAAAAAGTATCTGGCAATTTCTGTGTCCATCATAATGATATTTGCCTTCCTCTGGATAAAACTCAATCGTAAAAAGAAATCTCTGTCTATCTTTGTTTTTGATAACTTCCATAATCGTTCTATAATCCCTCTCGCAGTCAAAAACATTGGCCTCTCTCCCTATTTTTTGGGGAGAATGAGCATCTGAATTAGATATCAGGCATATCCTATCTAGCTGGGATAGCCTCCAGTTCATAGAGGGATCAGATGACAGGCCTGTTTCAATAGCATAAATATTATTTACTTCTTCTTCAAAACATTCTTCGAGAGAATCAAACCCTGAATTAGCCCCAAACAAAGAAAACCAAGGAGTCCATGCATGGGCTGGAACTAAAAGACATTCTTCTGAAATATCTAAAACCAGTTTAACGAGGTTTTTTGCTGAAAATCCGAAAATAGGTCTGCCATCCGCAGAAAGTTTACCTTTCCCTGCTAATTTTGTATTTATTTTTTCAACCACTTTTATACTTGGAGCAAAGACAACAGTATGGATTTTCCTCAGTCGCCCTCCCTGATGATATATATTGCTTACCTCTCCTGTAAGGATAAAATCTGTCTTTTCATCTCCTCTTTTTAACTGAAAGAGACCATTACCTTTAGGTTCTAGTTTTGTCTTTAGCTCGGATAGATAGAACGGATGGGTAAAATCTCCTGTTCCCATGAGATCAATTCCTTTTTTCTTAGCCCATCTTCCCAGGGCTTCTACCTCCATCTCTTTGCTGGTTGCTCTGCTATACTTTGAATGAATATGAAAATCAGCAATAAATTTCATATATCTCACCTCGAATAGTAAAAAACTCGAACAAGATTATCATCACGTTTATATCCATTAAACCATTAACTAACTAAGATTTAACAAAATTGATTCATAGATAAACTGCCTACCACCGGCGTTCAACAACTCCTCCTGTCTTATGAGGAGCCTTTTTTTATAAAGATTTATCAGTCGAGTACTACTTGTATTAAGCTCTATTCCTAATCTGTCTGCTACTTCTCTGGAAGTCATCTTACCATTTCGCATAACGAAAAATAACGTCTCTTTAAGATAATTATTTAAAGGACCGATTATTTCCAATGGACCTTTTTCCGTTAAATTTAAGACCGATAGCCTCTTTCTTTCCAAAGCGACCTCAATATTCTCCCTCTGATGAGGATTCAATCCTTTGATCAAAATATACTTTTCACCGTATTCTCCAGAGATTAATCTCGACACTAATTTAGCAACAATTTCATCACCGCAGGAATAATCGATGATACCGATATTGGAAAAGTTAAGAAGGATAATGACTGACTCCTTAAGTAACTTCAATTCTCTTTCTATCCTCTCTCTGATTCTATTTCCTGTCTCTCTTGTAACAAGGTCATTAGAGCCGTTATTAAGCTCCTGATCTATTATACTTTTCATATCATAATCAACAATTTTCATAGAAACCTCATAAAAAAGGGAAATTCAAAGCATTAAAACACGACCCTTCTCTTTTATCAAAGAAGCCTAGTTGTTGTTCCCTCTTATATTTATCAAATTCCTCGAAAAAGGTCTTCTTAGAAAGGGTGCATACCTCTGTTTCAATGTCAGGATTTTTACAAGCGCATATATGACCTT
>DATKYB010000121.1 GCA_035528715.1 Nitrospinota bacterium
GCTCAAAACCTTCGTGATCGCCGACGTCAACGTCGTCTTCCCATGATCAACATGACCTATCGTCCCAACATTTATATGAAGCTTGGTACGCTGAAATTTCGCCTTTGACATCCCCTAACCCTCCTCTGTGCTTGTTAAAAATTCTAACATTTTGGAGCCCACGACCGGGATTGAACCGGTGACCTCTTCCTTACCAAGGAAGTGCTCTACCCCTGAGCTACATGGGCAATTCTTTGTATAAAATTCTTATTTATTATATAAAAAAGGATGTCGCTTTCTCTTTATCTTTTACTGGAGCGGGAAACGGGACTCGAACCCGCGACCCTCAGCTTGGAAGGCTGATGCTCTAGCCAACTGAGCTATTCCCGCCTTAAAAACAAAAAATAAATCTTAGTGGTGGGGAGGGGAGGATTCGAACCTCCGAAGGCATAAGCCGACAGATTTACAGTCTGTTCCCTTTAACCGCTCGGGAACCTCCCCGCAAATATACACTCTGGAGCCGATGAGAGGATTTGAACCTCCAACCTGCTGATTACAAATCAGCTGCTCTGCCATTGAGCTACATCGGCTCTTAAATATAAAACGAAATTATTGATTAAGATAAATAGAAAAGAGTAAATTTAACGTATTTAAATATTTTTGTCAACTTTTTTATTATGGATTTTTACCCTTTGTCTTAATATTTCGTAAATAATTATAGCAGATGCCGACGATACATTAAGGGAATTTATCCTTCCTTTCATAGGAATTGAAATGAGTATATCGCATTTTTCTTTGACCAATTTCTTTATCCCCTCCTTCTCATTCCCCATAACAACCCCCAGCGGTCCATTGAGATTTTGGTTATAGATCGGCTTTTTAACCTTTTCATCCGCTCCCACAATCCAAAAACCCTTTTTTTTCAAATATTCTATTGTTCTCGAAATATTGATTACCCTCGCCATCTTCATATACTCCAGGGCTCCAGCAGAGGTTCTGGCAACTGCAGGTGTGACCCCAACCGCCCTATTTTTAGGAAGAATAATTCCTTCCACCCCCAGAGCTTCTGCAGATCGAATTATAGCCCCTAGATTTTGGGGATCTGTGATTCCATCTAGAATTAAAAGGATAGGGTCACTCCTCTTTTCTAAAGAAATATGAACCAAATCTTCAATTTCAACGAACCTTTTAGCAGAAACAATTGCCACTACTCCTTGATGCTTCCATGTCCCAGAAAGTGTATCTATTCTTTGTTTGTTCCTTAAACTTAACTTGATATTTTTGTTTCTGGCCAGTGTTTTAATCTCACTTATATCTTTTCCCTTTTTTTGATATGCAATGATTATTTCTGATATATCTCTCGCTTCTGATTTAATGGCTTCTAAGACAGGATAGATACCGTAAATTACCTTTTCACCTTCCATTTTGTCCCTCGAGCTGTATCTTCTAATATTATTCCTTTTAGATTGAGATATTCCCTGATCTCATCAGCCTTATTCCAATCTTTTTTTGCCCGTGCAGCATTTCTTTCTTTAATCAACGACTCAATCCTATCAGTAGTCAATTCAACCTCTTTTTCTAAATCTATTCTCTTCGTATCCTGAAACCACTCCTCTGTTTCTAATTTAAAAAGTCCAAGGATGTTCCCGATATCTTTAAAAGTGTCTTTAAGTGGAATAAAGGTCTTACTATTGAAAAGATTCCCTTTTCTCTCAATATTATCTAAAATTTGGTTGAAAACTCGAACGGTATCGAATATTTCACCCAGTACCCTCGCAGTATTAAAATCATCATCCATGGCATCTTTAAATTTTATTCTCAATCTCTCTGACAAATCTCTTATTTCTCTCCTGGTATCAGTATCTTCGGTTTCCCCTTTTTCTAAATCATTTATCTTTCTCATCATTGTATAAAAACGATCCAAGGCAGACTGAGAGTCTAATAGGTTTTTATCATTGAAATCAATAGGGCTCCTATAATGATTAGATAACAGAAATAATCGTACAACCTCAGGATGGAAACTTTGCAAGATCTCTTTTATGGTAAAAAAGTTTCCGAGAGATTTTGACATCTTTTCTTGATCTATGAAAACAAACCCGTTATGAATCCAATAGTTAACAAATGGCTTATCCGTAAATGCCTCTGACTGGGCTATCTCATTTTCATGATGGGGAAATATGAGATCTTTTCCACCGCCATGGATATCAAGGGTTTCTCCCAGATATTTCTGACTCATCACTGAACACTCTATATGCCAACCAGGTCTTCCTGGGCCCCAAGGACTATCCCATGAAGGTTCATTCGGTTTGCTTGACTTCCAAAGGGCAAAATCGAGGGGATTTGTTTTTTTTTCATCAATCTCAATCCGGGCTCCTGCCTCCATCTCCTCTAAATTTCTTCCAGAAAGCTTGCCATAGTCTTTCTTTTTTTCTACCGAAAAAAACACATCCCCATCTTTTACATATCCATAACCCTTCTCTATAATCCCTTTTATTAGATCAATCATATCCAAGATATGTTCAGAGGCCTTAGGTTCAACCGTTGGCTTTTTAACACCCAAAGCATCCATATCTATGGTAAACTCTTTTATATATTTCTCTGCAATCTCTTTAAAATCCACTTTTTCTTTGTTAGCCTTGTTTATAATCTTGTCATCCACATCAGTAAAGTTCCTTACATAGACAACATCATAACCTAAAAAGAGAAGATAACGATAGATAACATCAAAAACAATGGCGGCCCTCGCATGTCCTAAATGACAGTAATCGTAAGCGGTGATTCCACATGCATACATCCCAACTTTTCCCTGCTTTGTTGGGACAAATTCCTCTTTTTTTCTAGATAGAGTATTGTATATCTTAAGAGACATTGTCTAACCTTTCATTAAATACTTGCATTTCTGCAATCACGGATCAAATCTCTATTAAAGATACTACTGAATAGGCAGAAATACCTTCTCCCTTTCCTATAAAACCAAGCCCTTCAGTAGTTGTGGCTTTAATGTTAATTTTATCTATATCTATATCTAGAATATTGCCAATGTTCTGCTTTATTTCTGGAACATAACTGTTTATCTTGGGTCTTTGTGCAACAACAATTGAATCGATATTATTTATCATAAATCCTTTTGATCTCATTATTTGCGCTACCTCTTTCAGCAACTCTAGACTGGGTATATCCTTATACTCTGGATTGTCATCAGGAAAGTGCTTTCCGATATCCCCTTCGCAGAGAGCACCCAGGATTGCATCACAGATAGAATGTAGGAGTGTGTCTGCGTCTGAATGCCCTAAAAGACCTTTTTCATAAGGTATTACCACACCTCCCAATACTAACTTCCTGCCATCAACTAATCTATGAACATCATATCCTATACCGATACGCATATTACCAATACAGTTACTATATAAAAGGTTTTTATTTTAGGTTAATAAAGTTTAAGGTAATTTATTTGATCGGATTCTAAGCATGGTTTCCCCTAATGCAAGATCTTCTTGTGTGGTGATCTTTATATTATAGGGAGACCCCTTTACAATCTTTACCTGATATCCAGCCCATTCAACGATAGAGGCATCGTCTGTTGCATAATATCCTTCCTTAAAGGCCTTTTCAAAGGCCTTTTTAAGTATATCAAATTTGAAGGCTTGAGGGGTTAGAGCTTTCCAGATATGTTCCCGATTCAGGGTTCTGATAACCATACCTTCAGGTGATACCTCCTTGATTGTATCAACCTCCGGAACAGCGACTGTAGCTGCACCATATTCCCTTGCCTCTTCAATCACATCTAAAAATATCTGAGAACTTACAAAAGGCCTCACACCATCATGGATTACAACTAAATCAGTATCACTATCTAACTCTTTAATCCCATTATAGACCGAGTCCTGTCTCTCTCTCCCACCAGTAACTATCTTTTTAATCTTACTAAAATTATTTTTTCTGACGATCTCTTCTCTACAATATTTAATTTTATCTTTGGAAACGATTAAAAAGATTTCATTTATTTGATCACAGTCATGGATTTTCTGAATGGTATGAGTTAAGATCGGTTTTTCTCTTAAAGATAAAAATTGCTTTGGAAAAGACTTTTCGAATCTCCTCCCCGTACCAGCAGCAGGAATAATTGCTGCGATTCTCATCACTTAAATTTCCTTTTCGAAATTCCCTCGTTTCATAAATAATGACTTTAATCTACTTGAAACTTGGAGATATTTTTAAGGATTAGACAACCTCCTCTTTTGTAACCTCCTCTTTAGGTTTTGTAAATATCATTCTTCCAGCAGTTGTCTGTAAAACACTGGTTACTAAAACTTCTAAGTTTTGACCTATATGCCTTTTTGCATTATCCACAACAACCATTGTTCCGTCATCGAGGTATGCAACTCCCTGGCCGTATTCTTTCCCTTCTTTCAAAATATAAACATTCATTACTTCTCCAGGTAAGACAACAGGCTTTAATGCATTGGCCAATTGATTTATATTTAAAACAGTAACACCCTGTAATTCTGCTACCTTATTTAAGTTGAAATCATTTGTGATTACCTTTCCTCCCAGCATTTTACCCAAAGCAACCAGTTTTGCATCTACCTCTTTTATCTTTGGAAAATCCTGATCAATAATCTTCAAATTTATATCTACATTCTTCTGCATCTTTTGAAGGATATCGAGTCCTCTTCTTCCTCTATTCCGCTTCAAAGAATCTGGTGAATCTGCAATCTGTTGAAGTTCATTTAAAACAAATTGTGGAATCATTAAGACACCCTCTAAAAAACTGGTTTCAGCAATATCAGCAATGCGACCATCAATGATAACACTGGTATCGAGAATCTTTATATTTTCTTCATCTATTCCAGTTTGAAACATCTTCTTAAATCCTGTCATCTCAAGCTCTTTAGACTTTTTTATCCCTAAAACCAATCCAATATAACCAAAAACGGTACTGAAAAATATAGGGATAACCTTATTAAGAAGAGGGTTAGTTATATTAAGAGAAGAAAAGGTAAAGATTAGAAGATTTGCAATAAAAAGGCCTAAGATAAAACCTAATAATCCTCCAAGAATAACTCGGTGCGACACTCTGACAAAATTCTTTTCTAATAATATAACAAAGATTGCAAGGGTAAAGCCTACACCTAAACCAATCAATGAAATGATATTATCCGTTTTATCAATCTGACAACCAATAAAATAACCCCCCCCTGCAAAAATTATGATTAAAACAAATCGAAAAAAGTTAATTCCCATCTTATTTCACCTCCTTTCTCTCTAAGCTTTAATATTTTTCATTTAAACTTTATATTTTATTAATAAAATAATCAATAGTCAAGTTTTAAACAAAAAGGGAATCTCCTCAATTTTTTATAAATAAAATAATATCAATAGGTTTATAGAATCACTTTTGTGTTTCATCTCTAAAATTTAAAGATGGAAACGCCCTTCAAAAAATTTTTTATTCTTTTAAAATCAATAAAATAGGATAAAAGGTAAACTTTATTCAATACTACTTAGAGAAGGATTTCAATAGCTTGATGGACGTTTTCTACTGGAATGATCTCTGCTGAGCCCTTTTTTTCTTTTAATGCTCCTTTTTGGGGAATAAGGCATCTTTTAAAACCCAATCTTTCAGATTCATTTATCCTTCTTTCAATATGAGAAACATTCCTTACCTCTCCCCCTAAGCCAACTTCTCCAACAACTATGGTATCTGAATCTACAGGTTTATTCTTAAAACTTGAAGCAATCGCAATAATTATTCCAAGATCGATCGCAGGCTCATAGATTTTAACTCCCCCAGCTAAATTTACAAAAATATCCTGATTATGGATTCTAAATCCGATCCTTTTTTCTAAAATGGCTATCAATAGTGAGACCCTATTATAATCTAGGCCTATTGTCATCCTTCTTGGTATCTGTAATATTGATGGGGAGACCAATGTCTGAATCTCGACCATGATGGGCCTGCTCCCTTCCATACTTGGTACAATTACAGACCCAGGAACATTCTCGGAACGTTTAAGCAAAAATGCCTCAGATGGATTTGAAATCTCCTTGAGGCCCTCTCTCTCCATAGAGAATACTCCAATCTCATTTGTAGAACCAAAACGGTTCTTAACAGCTCTTAATATTCGATAAGGATAATTTCTCTCCCCTTCAAAATACAACACCGTATCAACAATATGCTCCAAAACCTTTGGTCCGGCAATAGCACCATCTTTTGTAACATGGCCTATAATAAGTGTAGAAATCCCTATTGCTTTAGATAAAAACATTAGCTTTGAAGATACATCCCTAACTTGAGAAATACTCCCCGGTGCTGATTGAAGTTCTTCAGTATAAATTGTTTGGATTGAATCAATAACCAAAAATAATGGTTTAAACCTTTTAACCTCTTTTATTATTTCTTCAAAGCTTGTCTCTGAAAGGATAAAGAGATTCTCTGACAGGGTATTTAGCCTCTCTCCACGAAGTCTTATTTGACTAAAAGACTCTTCCCCAGAAACATAGAGAATTCTACCCCCTTTTTTAGCAATTCTTCCCATTGCTTGAAGAAGAAGGGTAGATTTTCCAATTCCAGGATCTCCACCAACCAGTACCACCGAGCCAGGAACAACCCCTCCTCCCAAAACCCTATCAAATTCTAAAATCTCAGAAGAGAGCCTCTTATTGAAGCTTTTATCTATATCTGTTATTGGAGTAGGTCCTTTTTTATCTGACTCAAGGAATCGATAACTTTTTCTTAAGGACGTGGTTACCAGTTCTTTTTCTTCTACTAAAGTATTCCACTCATCACAACCAGGACACCTTCCCAGCCATTTTTGACTCTTATATCCACACGCTTGACAAAGAAAATAGGTCTTTTCTTTTGACATAAAATAATGACCTTTTAGAATAATAAGTGATTGATCAGTTTTAGCTAAGATTTCCTTCTGATATACTCACCACTCTTACCCCCTCTTTTTTCTTCGAGTCTTATATCCGAAATCACCATATTCTTATCCACGGCCTTGCACATATCATATATAGTCAAAGCTGCTACAGAAACCGATGTTAGGGCTTCCATCTCTACACCAGTCCTCCCAATCACCTTTACCCTAGACTCTATTTCTATATCACAATTCTCAATCGAAGGTTTAAAATCTATATCTATACCTGTAATCTCTAAAGGATGGCACATCGGTATGAAATCTGATGTCTTTTTTGCCCCCATGATTCCAGCTACTCTGGCCACATCCAGTACATCTCCCTTTTTAATTCTTCCTTCCATTATCATCTTGAGAGTTTCGGCCTGCATTTTTACTCTCCCCTTTGCCACAGCCTCTCTCTTTGTAACCTTTTTCTCACTCACATCTACCATTTTTGACCTTCCCTCTTCGTCAAAGTGTGTGAATTTTTTCATCTTTAAATCCTCAAAATTTGAATATTTTTTTAATCGTGGATAAAATTAAAAAAACCTGCAGATTTTGTGGAAAAATTATAGTAGAACTGAAAATAGATACACCTTTATTATCAACTAAATATTCTTAATAAATCAAAAAAAGAAAGCTGCCAATTTCAGAAGAAATATATTTTCTTATCCCAAAAATTAAATTGATGAATAAGGAGAATAATCTGAAACCTTAGATAAGATACCTAATTTTTATAGTTAAACTGATTCGACGCTTTTAATTTCAGGTATTTGTTCTTTTAGGCTCTGTTCAATACCCATCTTAAGAGTAATCTGAGCGCTTGGGCATCCAGAACAAGCACCCCGAAGCCTTACCTTTACTACACCATCAACCACATCTACTAGCTCAACATCACCACCATCTGCCTGAAGGGCTGGACGTATAGTCTCTAATACCTTTTCAACCTTTTCTTTCATTCTTACTCACCCTCATCTAAAATTATTAAAAAACAAGAACAAAATTATTATTCTTTGATCATTTATTTAATTATAGAAGAAAAAACCCTTTTTTCAATTAAAATAAATTTTTATTACTGGTTGTCTTTTGCTAATTTAAAAACCTACTTATCCCATTGTACTGCTTGGCCTGATAGATAAATGCCTCTATCCTTTTTTGAGTCTGGATATCCTCTTGACCATCATAGGAGAGATTGATCCATGGAATGAAGTTAATGTCTTCCCTTAATCTTTTAGATATAGCTGTAACAATCATTCCAGGCATACAGGTAAAAGGCATGACATTAACCATTCCTGAAATCCCCTTTCTGATAAAGTCTATTGCTTTCCCGATACTGAGTATCGCTTCCCCACCAACAGAGGAGGGGAGATAGGAATGACTGTTACCCAATAGCTCTTCGGTGGTCGGCTCCCTATTGTTCCTCAAGATATCGTAAAAGATTTCCATCAACTGATGCTCATCATGCTTTTGAATCTTATCCTTGATATAGGCCTTGAGATAATCGAGATATTTTTTGTTATTCAAACTCTTCTCTTTGTAACAGAGGTTGGTGTAAAAAAGCCATTCGGAGAGAGGTGCCACCCATGCTTCTCCGCCAAATTTCTCTATCATTCTTACCACATCCTTGTTGCTGAACCGATTGCTTCTCAGATATATCTCGCCCACAACCCCGATAACCGGCTTCTTTTGGGAGCGATCGACCTCGATCTGCTCCATCATCTCTTTTATTTCCCTCATAACCCTTAACAAATCTTCACCGCCTCTTTCAGCGCATCTCTCAATCATCCTGAGCCCCTGCAATCTGGCCCTATCAGATTCCCCTTTGTTGACCTCGTAGGATCTGATCTCGTTCGTCAATCTATCCAGAAGATCCACGGCAATGACTCCCTTCCAGGCTATTCGCTGAAATCGGGCATCGAGCCCGTCAAAATCGGTATAAGAATCTTTTGAATCGGGGGAGATAATTAAAACATCCCCATAGCCCAATCTTTCAAGTAAAAGCCTCTGCGTGACATTGTACTGACCGAATCTGCAGGGACCATCAGCGCTCGGCATAAAGAAGGCACTCCGGGAGGGATTAAACCCAGGGCTCCTGATCTTCTTTATCAGATCCCCTGTCGTGACAACAAAGGGAAAGCATTCCTTGCCAGAGGTATACTTCTTTCCTAACTCTAGGGTTTGGGAGTCCGACTCTTCCAATACCTCTGACTCGATATTGCAGGCCCGCATAGCTGCTGAAATGCAATAGGCGTGGTCCGCCATATGAGGGAGATATATCACCCTATCGTTGTAAGACCTCTTCCTTATTCTTCTTGCTGTATCCTCCCTATGGCTCTCCTTCTCCTCTTTATCCAGATTCTCCAAGCTGTCCAAGAAGGCCTCACATCGGGTAACCACACCGGCATCAGCGCTGTGTTCATCTAGCTCCAGTTCTAAACATGGCTTATCTTCCATAAGTTCCTTAACAAAATGGGATATAAAAGAATCAGGACCACATTTAAAACTAGAGAGATATATTGCATAGAGCCTCTGGTTTTTTCTGATAACCTCAGCAGCAGCAAGAATCTTCTGTCCATGGCTCCAGTACATGTTCGGATGTTTATAAGAAATATCAATCCCCTCCAGTGAGAGAAAATCCATGGGGATAGCCAGCACCCTCATATTTCTCAGCTTTCTCGGAAGCCCGATATTCATACCAGGATCGCATCCGTTGTAAGGTCTGCTAATGATGACAAAGGCCTTGTCATTCTCCTTTAGGGAGCGCAATACCTCATCCCCTTTCTGTCTGATTCTTTGATAAAATTTCTCCTGTGCCTCCTCTCCCTTAATAAGTGCCTTTATAATCTCATCTTTTGACTTGCGCAGTTTCCTCCCAAACCTAACGATCTCCTTCGTCAAACTCTTCTTGCCGTTTTGATAGTGAAATGTGGGATAGAGGAATTTCGTTTTCCTATTCTTGAAATCTATGGCTGATTTTACAATAAAGGGAGCAGCCTGAACCAGAGGGCAATAATAGTTCTGGGTCAATTTCGGATTCATCCTCTTAGTATTAATCATACTGGGAAGAAAGATATAATCGACCCCTTTCTCCATAAGATTCAAGACATGGCCATGCACAATCTTTATAGGAAAACAGGTCTCAGCTGTCTCCGTCTCCACGGAGATATTAATCATCTGCTGATTGGTGTAATCGGAAAGAACGGTTTCAAATCCCAACTCCTTTAAGAATCTGTTCCAGAATGGAAATAATTCATAGAAGAAGAGCACCCGTGGAATCCCGATCTTTACTCGCTCTTCATCCTTCTCCTCAATTTCTTCATCGTCTGAGCCAAAGAGGATTTCATTTCTCTCCTTATAGAGATCGGGTAAATTGTTTTCCTGAGCCTTTTTGTTATCGATCTCAAACTTCTCGCATCGGGTTCCATAGTAGAGGGGCCTTTCTTCCTCAAACTTTATCTTCCTCACATCACACATATTCTCGCAATCCCTGCACTGGATAAAGCTGGTTTCATATTTTCTATTACCGAGATCAAAGCCTTTAAAACGGGTTGGGCCTCTCTCAGATTCTATAGCAAGAATTGCAACACCAATCGCTCCTGTGACATCATGATGAGGTGGAACAGTCACCTTCTTGCCGAGAACCTTCTCAAAGGCTGATACTACCCCTTTATTCGATGCCACTCCTCCCTGAAAAAAGATATGATTCCCTATTCTCCTATCCTCAACAACCCTGTTTAAATAATTAAGAACAATAGAATATGCTAAACCAGCTACAAGGTCATTTTTTTTCGCTCCCTTTTGTTGATAGGAAACGAGATCCGATTCCATAAAAACAGTACACCTATCTCCAAACCTGCAAGGATTTTTTGATTTTAAAGCCATATCACCAAACTCATCTATTATACTCATATCTAATTTGTCAGCCTGTTCCTCTAAAAAAGATCCTGTTCCTGCAGCGCATACCTTGTTCATCTCAAAATCTACAACCTTGCCATTATCAATGCTTACATATTTTGAGTCTTGTCCACCAATTTCAAATATGGTATCGACCTTAGGATCAATGTGAATAGCAGCAGTGGCTTGTGATGTAATTTCATTTCTAATGATATCCCCACCTACATACTCCGCAGTTAAATATCTCCCGGAACCAGTTGTAGCTGCTCCTCGTATCCTTACCTTATCTCCAATTTCTCTTCCAATCTCACCAAGACCCTTGCAAACGGCCTCTAGTGGCCTGCCAGCTGTCTTTAAATATCTCCTTGCTAATACCTCTTTATCTCTGTTTATAACTACGACATTGGTACTGAGAGAACCTACATCAATACCGACATAGGCATCAACCTTCTCATTGTCCTCTTTTATGGTTTTTATAAAAATCTTACTTCGCAAATCCTCCTCTTTATAAGGCAACGGTTCTAATCCATTTGCTAGCTCTACCTTTTTCTCCAGATAGTCTTCAAGAGGTTGAAGACTTAAACTGAACTCTTTTTCAAGATTTGGATTATCCATTAAAAATAGGGTGGCACCAATAGCACCCATAGAAAAATGATGTTTTGGAATAATCAATTCATTACTATTTAAATCAAAGATATCTTCAAAGGCCTTCACCACAGCCTTGTTTGCAGCAACTCCGCCTTGAAAAGAAATAGGCTTCTCAAAGTTTTTTCCCTTGCCTAAATTGCTTTTAAAACATCTGGCCAGGGCATAGCAAAGACCTGCTAAGATATCATAATCAGGTGTACCTATCTGCTGCAAATGGATCATATCTGATTTAGCAAAAACACTGCATCTTCCTGCAATTCTTGTTGGGTTTTTTGATTTTAAGGCGAGAGTTGCAAATTCATCTTCTATTGATATGCCTAAACGACTGGCCTGATGATCGAGAAAAGAACCAGTACCTGCAGCGCACTGGGTATTCATTTCAAAATCTTTTAATTTTGCCTTTCCATTTCCCTTATCTCTTTCCAGTATAATAAGTTTGGAATCCTCCCCACCCATCTCAATGATTGTGTTCACTTGAGGATACAACTCGCCTGTTGCAATTGTATGGGTAATGATCTCATTTACAGAAGTCCCTCCCATCAAGGATGCTACAAGATCACTCCCAACCCCTGTTATGGCAAGACCTTTGACTCTGCATACTTCTATTCTTGATGATACTTGCTCTATAAGATTTATCAAAACCTGAATAGGTTGGCCTTTATGCCTCTGATAATACTCTTTTACAACTTCCTTTCCACTATTCACTATCACAAGCTTTACACTGACAGAACCGATATCAACCCCTAGATAAAAAGAATCAATAGCTTTCATGGATATTTACCTTGAATATAAAATTCTTTTTTGAATTTTAAGACTAAGGAATTATGGAATTATAAGATACGTCAAACCTTATACTGTCTTATTTTTACCGAAGCCTCCTTAAAAAGTCTAACAGAAGCATCATTTAAAGAATAGTCCATATCATAGACCACCTCTTTTATACCGGCATTGATAATCATCTTTGCACAAATAAGACACGGTGAAAATGTACAATAAAGGGTTGAATCTTTGAGGCTTATGCCATGATAGGCAGCTTGGGTTATTGCATTTTCTTCAGCATGGGAACATAAACACTCTTCTAATTTGTCCCCTTCTGACGAGAGGTCATTGCATCTCGGGCAACCACCCTCATTACAATTCTTTGTTCCTCTTGGAGTACCATTATACCCTGTTGAAATAATTCTTCTATCTTTTACAATGATCGCTGCTACTTTTCTTTTGATGCAATTGCTTCTCGAAGCGACTACCTTTGCTATACTCATAAAATACTCATCCCAGTCTGGCCTTTCAAAGTTCATCAATGCCCCCTTTATTATCCCGTTAACCTTTTCATAAAGTTCTTCTAATGATCCATCATTTATAATAGTAAAATCTGCCATCTCCTGACATTTCACAACCTGTTGTTTCACCTCTTCTTGATTAAATGATTCTTTTTCTTCAAATATTAAAAATTCCTCAAAGGTCTTGGGATCATTTTCTCTCCCTCTTTTCTTTATCCTTTGAAACCTTATCTCTTCTGAAGCATCGATATTCAATAATTTGAAATTACCATTCTTTCTCAAAACCTCTATCTCTTTGGGGTGCCTGATGGAATCAATGATATAGTTCTTATCTTGTTCCAGTTTCGATAATATTCTCTCTGCCAAAATAGAAGCCCCGTATTTTGTCCTCATCTCATTTCCTACTTTGATGAGCAACTCCCTTGTTATCTCTTTACCCCTTTTCTCTATTTCTTCCCTGATGACATCTGACAGAGAAAAATAATAGAAGCTTCTCGTTTTCAAATATTCGGCTACGGCTCCTTTACCACCAGCATTCTTTCCGGTGAGTCCAATTATCATAAAAAATCCTTATAGGTTTGATAGATTCATTCTATATAGCACTGACGCAAAAATATATCAATCTATAATTTAAGTATTTTCATCATTCAGTTGAAGGGGTCAACTCCCTGTTTAACCATTCATTAAAAGCTTAAAAAAACTCAAGGATTTTCTAAAAATGCCGATAAAATAGATAAGAAATTTATATATTGCTAAGGATAGCAATAACCTGAAAATTCCAAGGAGGGATGAAAATGGTAGATATTGTTATTCCATCTATAATCAACACGACACCTGTTCCTGCAAGAAAAAACTTCTCAAACAACCCCGAGTCCCTGAGAGGTAAAATTCTTGATGTAAGAGATGGACGGAAAAGACAGAGACGTTTTAAAAATATACCTTTCAACAAAATAATAAAAGAGAGAAGATGTAAAGAGGAACCGAGAAAAAGCTCGCCAGCACAGGATCATACGGTATCAAGGATAGTTACCTTTTACATGGAATCAAATAGTGATTTAAAAAATCTTATTGGTAAAGAAATAGCCATGAGGGTTATCAACCCCTAAAAACTCTTTTTCTCATTTTGCTTCTCTTGAATACCCTCACCTTGTCCAGAGGTTTTTAAAAACCAAGAATTTACTCGTTGGTATTATTATTTCTTTCGCTTGCTATTTTTTTATTTTATTTTATTTATATATCTCAATAGCTCTGAATCTGACCCCAAAACCAAGGTGGTCTCCTCATCTATAGTCTTTTTGTAGGTCTCAAGTGTCCTTAAAAAATCATAAAATTTCGGGTCTTTCTGGAAGGCATTGGCATAAATTTTTACGGCTTCGGCATCTCCTTCTCCTCTTGTTTTTTGGGCCTCTTTGTAAGCATCGGCCAGGATAATCACCCTGTCTTTATCTGTCCCTGCTCTTAGCTTTGCCGCCTGCTCTTCCCCCTCAGAACGATATTTCTTGGCTATCCTTTCCCTCTCTGCCCTCATTCGAGCAAAAACGCTCTCTTCAACCTCTCTGGGTAAGTCCGCCCTCTTTATCCTCACATCAATAACCTTGATTCCATATTGCCTGGCTTTCTCTTCACTCTTTTCATGAACAACCTCCATAATGGCTTCTCTTCGAACATCAATGATCTCCGATAAATTATGACGAGCCAATTCCTCCCTCAGGTTAGCAAAAACAATATCGTCTAACCGTGCCTGGGCTCCTGCTTCACTTCTCACGGTCTTAAAAAATTTAAGGGGATCGATAATCTTCCACCGAGAATAATTGTCCAACACGAGGTTCTTCTTGTCCTTTGTAAGGATCTCTGAAGGAGCAGCATCATATTCCAAGATCCTTTTATCAAAGTAGTGGACGACTTGAACAAAGGGGATTTTGAAGTAGAGACCTGGCTCGGTGGCTGACTGAATATACTTTCCAAACTGGGTAACGATAGTGGTTTGAGTTTCATCTACAGTAAACAAAGACGCACTTCCTCCAATCAAAATGATAAGGAGTAATATGATCAACGCCCCTTTTTTAATATTCATAATCTCCCCTCCTCTCTATTTCTTTTTCTGTGGCAAAATTTTTGATTTACTCTGTTCTCCCAAGGGTAGGAGCTGAAGAATATTGCCCCCGACCTTATTATCGATTATAAACTTTTTCACTCCTGGCAAAACCTCTTCCATGGTCTCTAAGTATAGCCTCTTTAGAGTCACGTCTTTGGCCTTTTCATACTCCTTCAAAACGGTTAGAAATTTTAAGGCATCACCCTGTGCCCTTTTTATCCTCTCTTCCTTATATCCCTCGGCCTCTCTTACTATCTCCATTGCCCGTCCTTTCGCCTTTGGGATTATATCTTCTTGATATCCCCTGGCCTCATAGATAAGGCGTTCCCTATCCTCTTTAGCACTAACCACATCTTTAAAGGCACCCTCTACCTGTTTAGGTGGACGGACTGTCTGTAATTTCACGTCCGTTATCAATAACCCTGATTCATAACTGTCCATTATCTTCTGCAAAAGAGATCTTACTTCACCCTGAATCTGAAACCTTCCAACGGTCAAAGCAGCATCAATAGAACTCCCGCCAATAACCTGTCGCAAAGCTGCCTCACTGGCATCCATGAGCGTGCCTTTAACATCTTTAACTTTAAAGAGATAATCTGAGGGGTTCTTTATCTTGAATTGAACAATAACCTGAGCATCCACGATATTTTCATCACCTGTCAGCATCAATGACTCTGGCTCTACAAATTGATACCGGGCAGGTGGGCCGGGATCAATCGTCCTAAAACCTATCTCAATCCTCTGTATCGCAGTTACTCTGGGGGTATTTACCACTTCCATTGGCCAGGGCATGTGATAGCGAAGACCTGACGAAGTGATTCTTACCTGTTTGCCAAAGCGCCTCACCACACCCTGCTCATCAGGAGAAACCGTATAAATTCCAGAGGCGAGCCACAGTAAAACCGCAATACCAACAAGAACTTGAACCAAATACCCCTTTCCTTTAAACGTTTCTTTTACCTTTTTAACAATCTCTTCTGTCGATGGGGGTTTTCCTTCCCATTGCATAAAAATACCTCCTTTATAAATTATCTCTTTGGAATTAAAAACTAAATCTTGTCTTTGTTTTAGTTAGTCTCCCTTATTACAAGGATGGTGTCAAGAAAAATACTCAAAGTGCTTGTTAAATCAAAAGGAGAGATTAATTAATCGGCTCATATTTTCTGTTCTCAAGAAAAAAAGTTTTAAAGCCCTCTCAAAAAGATAAAGACGACTAATACTCATAAATAATAGCTTGACAGGAATTTTTGGGGGTGCTAAAAATAAATTCGAAGATTATCCTGTTTTTTTGGAAAAATGAAGGCGGCATAGCCAAGTGGTAAGGCAGAGGTCTGCAAAACCTTTATACCCCGGTTCGAATCCGGGTGCCGCCTCCAAAATTTTTTCATTGATTTCTCCCCTGTTTTTTAAAAAATATCTTTACTTCTTAAGACGATTTATCTTTCATTTGGAGACCATGGAGAGAGAGGATTGGCGGATAATATCAAAAAATTATTGATAATCAGCACAATGATTCTTTTCGGCTGCTCCCTTAATCCCTTTTCACGCCATTTCCATAAAACAACGATTAAATCGAATCCCTCAGGAGCAAAAGTATTTATTAATGAAAAACTTATAGGCAAAACACCCGTAGTTTTTTATGAAAAAGACGAAGAAGAATCCTATCTCTTTAAAATAGAAAAGGAAGGCTATAAATCCCATATAGAAACAATCATGACCGCTCTTGAAAAAACCAATAAGAAAAACTGGGGGGTGTTATGGAGATTTCCCTTGACGAACTTTCCCTCCTCTCTTCCAGACGAACTTGTTTTTAAACTCATCCCTGAGTCAGAATCCGTTAAGTAGATTTTTTGCAAGGACTTCTGTTTTCAAATCTAATAAAATATTGACAGAAAATAGAAAAAAGAATATAAAAATAGCTACTCAATGGATGCCGGGGTGGCGGAATTTGGTAGACGCAAGGGACTTAAAATCCCTCGGCCTTCGGGCTGTGCCGGTTCAAGTCCGGCCCTCGGCACCATTTTTTATCCTCATTCCTTGTAATCCTTTCTTGAACAAAAAATCATTATAAAACAAAAGGTTAAAATTAACAAAGCTAACCTAAATAGATTATTGACAATTTTCTATGTATATGCAAAAATTTATTGCCTTTCACTTTTTTATTCCGCATCCTGATATCCGCATTAGAATCTTTAGTGAGTATTAAATTTTGGATATTATATATCTTCTGCTTGATTATTTCTGCAAAACAATTTTCTGCAAAATAACTTTTCTTCTTTTATTCCTTCTTATTATTCTTGTGATGATTTTGGTACCATTAAATAAAAATAAAAAGAAAGAATTTAAGAGAAAATATCCTAAAAAGCATGGATGGATATTTTTTGTTTTATATTGGCTTTTTGGAAAAATATGATGGGTAACACTTAGACATTTTTTTATAAGATTTTTGCCGAGAGTTTTTGACAAAGAATGTATATATGACCATTGTAAGAAAAAGAGCAAGCCTTGGTGGCAAGACTCTTGTATATTGATTCATTTAACTTTTGCCATATTACTTTTTTATTGTTCTGGTTACTGCAGCCTTGGAGATACATTCTGGAAAGACCTGTTCTTTTGGGTTGCCGTATATCTTCTTGCTGATATTTTGGTTTTCGATACCAACATGTTTTTCTTTGACGACCTAGAACAAACGGAAGAAGTAAAACCCTTTCGGAGAAAAAAAAAGGACTGTGGCAAAATGGTTTGGAGCCACAGAAGGCTCTTACTTCAAGTAGCTATTGATATAGTAGAATCTGTATTACTTTTCGCTGCTTTATATAAATTTTTTTCTTCCGCTTCAATATTAATATGTGAAGCTTTCCAAATCAGCTTTACAGCGGCATTTACCTTAAGTTTCATGGATGAGTTTAGAGACAAGGTTCCATGGTTGTTATGGGCAATTCAGATTGTATTTTCGTTCTATTTAATTGTATTGATTCTTACTACACTTGCTTCAATCGGCTTCAAGAGGAAAGAAATAGCAGATCCCGATAAAGATTAAAGTTTGTGATAAATTTGTGATAAAAAATATCAAAAAGGGGGGAAATATGATCGATACAACAAAATGCCCTATTTATAATGATTCTTGTACCAATCATTTAGATTGCCTTTTTCAAAGAGTCGGTGGCTGTGCGATTGTAGTGGCAGCTCGAAATTCAGAAGAAAATAAAAATTCAATAAATCAAATTGTGATGGACTTAACTGATATTCGACAACACCTCACTGATATCAATAAAAAACTGAGCCATTAGTTTTTAAAAAACTAATATTTTATAAAATTTTTTTGTTTTTTCGTAAGCAGAGGTGTATTATTAGATTTTATCTACAAGGGAGAAAATAGGAAGTATATGAAACTGAAACAGGAGCAAAAAAGACAAATAGAAGAAATCGTTACTGGGTATAGAGGCCCAAAAAATTGCAGATGCTACAGATCGGGATTTGAAAATCTCTGCAGGGCAGCAGATATTGGGCTTAAATCGTTTCTTTTGTGTTTGGAAAAAAATCCGTGGGAGTGTAAATTTTCATTGTCTCGTGGGCATCAATATTTTTGTACTTGTCCTCTTCGTAACTATACCATGAGGGAATTGAAGAAGGAGTAAACCTCGAATTTCATCATTTCACACAATATAAACAATATAAAAAAACTACACAAATACTCTTAAACCTTTTTTGCTTTTTTTGGGAGCAGAGGTGAACTATTAAGTTTTATCTCTAACGCTTCTCCCCCCTCCCCTAATATTCGCTGTGATAAAATTGCGATAAAAAATATCATTAACCCCTTTCAGATTTTTCAGGGATTTCCCCCCTTTCGATTTTTAGGGATTTGACAAGCAAGCGAGGACAAAAGAAGCAACTGTCTGAGAGCGAAGCTCGAGTTTGTTGCTTCTCGAAGCAGAGCAAAGGCAAATCCCGTTAAGAAAATCGACGGGGGTGTCCTTCTTTGGTTCGTTTGCTTTCGCAAGCAAGAAAGTCACTTCTATTTCTTTGTCGGATACTTATAAAAGCTATAGATGAGATAGCCCAATAATCCCAAAAATACAATGACACAGATTTTGAACACAAAAGGGTCAAAACCAGCTACCCACCAAACCAAAATCAGCCCCAAAATCCCACCAAAAAGCCGTGCGATAAATAAAAATATTTTTATTTTTAGTGGCAGTGGTTCTGGTGGTGGCTTTGATAGTGGTTGTAGTGATTCAGGAGTTAAAACCATTTTCTTTTTCTCTCCTTCTTGTGTTAAATATTAAATAACACAGAATGGACTTTGAAACCAGTCAAAACTCAAGCTTTCATAAAAAGATTTTTACCCCAATATAGATATTTTGACACTCGATTTAAATCTCTTGATACATCCAAAACCCAAATATTCACCCAAGGCTATTACAATTCCTCTAATTTTCAATAAGTTATATACTAACTCCATCCCTTCTCTATTTTATCTTTAAATACCTTCTTCGTGGAACAAACATTGCATAATTCTTCTTCTTTGGATAAATCTAAATAAAAAAGATCCCTTATTTAAATCATCTAAAACAAAACTTATACGGAGATAAATGTAAATGATTAAAATCTTTAAGAATCAGGTTCGATTTAACTCTACGAGAATTATTCTCGCTGGTATCGCAGTCTTTGCAGTAGTACTCGCCTTATTTCTTATACAGTACTCAAAAAAAGAAGATACAATTAAAATAGGAGCCATTGTCTCTCTCTCTGGTCCTGCATGGTATCACAAAGATGCCAGTGATGGTATGCTTCTGGCTGCAGGGGAGATCAATTTCTGGGGTGGAGTAAATGGAAGGAAAATAGAACTCATTATTGAAGACAGCAAAACAGATCCTGAGGTGGCTAAAAAGGCCTTTAATAAAATAGAAGCAACCCACCACCCTGTTTTATATATCTCAAGTTTAAGTGCTGTATCTATGGCTTTAGCGCCTATGGCTGAGAAAAATGAAGTTGTCCTTGTTGGGCTTATAGCAGTAACGCCAAAACTTAAAGAACAGAATGAATGGGTTTTTAAGTATTTTACATCACCAGAGATTGAAATCATACCTATAATGACAATCCTTAAAGAATTAAAAGTCAAAAGCCTGGGTATCCTTTACTTGAACGATGAGTACGGTACATCTGTTTTTGAATTACTCAAGAAAGAGTTTGAAAAAATTGGGGGCAAGGTTCAGAGTGAAAATTTTGGAAAAGACCACCGTGACTTTAAAGAGTATATCTCAAAGCTCAAGGATATGGAGGCCATTTTTACTGTAGGTTTTGCCTCTCATCTCAAAGATGTATTTCAACAACTTCGGGAAGAGGATTTTAACGGATACATCCTCGGTCCGGCTACAGCTACCTGGCCCCCTGTCAGAAAAATGCAACATACAAATGGAGTATATGTGGCTGCACCCATCACTTACAATCAAAACAACATCTTTGCCAAAGAGACAAAAGAAAAATATGAAAAGAAATATAATAAACCTTTTAATCACTATGCAGCTAATGGTTATGACTTTATAAAAATTTTAGCTGGTCTTTTAGAGGATAAAGAAATTTCGCGAAAAAGTATAAAGAGTCTGTTGGATGGTGGGTTCATCTACTCAGGTCTCTTTGGAGATATTGATTTGAAGCCAGGAGAACATAGCATAAACTTTCCACTCTTTCCTGCCCAGATTATTGATGGAGAAGTTGAGTATATGTATTGGAGATAAAGATGCGGCTTAAGATAGGAACTAAATTAATTCTTGGTTTTATGCTTTTTGTCTTTCTCATGACAGTCATATCGCTCTATTCAGTAATGATGAGCAAGAAATCTCTGCAAGAATCTGTTGGTCAAGATTCGATATTTTTAGTCGAGGAGATGCTGAAAAGAATCGATAAGGATATCTTTATGCGGCTTGAGGAACTCCAAAATTACACTAAAGATTCTAACCCTCAAAAAGCTCTTTTTGAATCTAACAGAGAGTTTGAGAAGTTAGATAACATACAAGAGTATATCAATCAAAAGGATAAAGAATGGGTTTCTGCACCAAAAGAAGCTATCACTTCCTTTATGCAGAAACTAATAGACAACCCATTGGCAAATGAGATAAGCAGAATATTTATTGAATTTTATGAAAAAAAGTATGGGTACAAGCTCTTTGGAGAGGTCTTTGTATCAAATAAATATGGCGCAAACATTGCTCAAACAGGTAAAACCTCGGATTACAGGCAGGACGATGAGAAGTGGTGGCAGATTGCAAGAAACGATGGTTTTTATATAAGTGATATTGAGTATGATGAAAGTGTTGGTATACATTCTATTAGTATTGGGGTAAGAATTGAAGATGAAAATGGAGACTTTTTAGGTGTAATGAAGGGAGTTATTGCTGTTAGCGGAATTATAAAGGAGACAGAGATTGCCACGAAAAAATATGAAACAACTGAGATAAAACTCATCACAAATGATGGAAATTTGTTTTATGCAACAAAACCTTTCAAAATTTTGGAAAATGTAACTGAAAAAGATTTTTTCAAAAAGTTAAAAGGTGATAATGGCTTCTTTGTTGAAAAGGAAGGTGGGAGAGAAAAACTCTTTTCATATTCCCAATCAAAAGGCTATAGAAACTTCAGGGGGCTAAAATGGTTTCTTTTAGTGGAATATGATGTAAAAGAGATATTAAAACCCATTTTTTTGCTAAGACATAGAATATTTCTTATTTCTGCTGTTGTGATTACGATCAGTATCTTTATTGCCCTTTTCATTTCTTTTTCCATTTCTAATCCTATCAAAAAACTCACAAAAGCTTCTGAAGAGATCTCCAAAGGAAAGTTAGATATAAAAATTGGTCCCAAACTGTTATCTACCAATGATGAAATCAGCGTTTTGGCCCGCACCTTTAATCAAATGATTGAATCACTTGAAAACCGTGAGAAAGAAGTTATCCAGCGTACCAAGGAGTTGGAATCTTCACAAGCCTCTTTACTTAAAGCAAATGAAAAACTTCAAAAGGAAATTTTAGAACGCAAGCTTGCTGAAGATGAAGTAAGGAATAAGGCAGGGCAGCTAAAAACCCTTTATGAGACAGGCAAGAAAATTACCTCCATTGTCTCAAAAGAAGAGCTCCTCCCCTGGATAGCAGAGCAGGCTGCCAAACTCCTTAATGCTGATGAGTGTCTTTACCGGATAAAAGATGGGGATTATCTTATACGGGGTGGTGGTACCAAAAAGGGTATGGAATTGATGGAAACCAAGAGGTTAAAAATAGGTCAGAGTCTTAGCGGTATTATAGTAAAGGAAAAGAGACCGTTAATTTCTAAGGATATAAGAGAAGATGAAAGATATAAAAAAGAACACAGGGAAGTTGCTAAAAGACTTGGTCTTGTATCCTTTCTGGGTGTGCCCATGTGTATAGAAGGAAGGGTTGTCGGTGTTTTAAATATTATGTCAAAAAAAACAAGAAAATTTA
>DATKYB010000122.1 GCA_035528715.1 Nitrospinota bacterium
GCTCAAAACCTTCGTGATCGCCGACGTCAACGTCGTCTTCCCATGATCAACATGACCTATCGTCCCAACATTTATATGAAGCTTGGTACGCTGAAATTTCGCCTTTGACATCCCCTAACCCTCCTCTGTGCTTGTTAAAAAAATTATTAAATTAAATTTATGAAGCAACTGTGACTTTTTTATGATCATGAAGCATATCCACTTTTGATATTATATGATCGATAATATTAACAGGGACTTCATTATAATATGCAAACTGCATTGTAAAAGTCGCTCTTCCCTGTGTCGCAGATCTTAAGTCAGTTGCATATCCAAACATCTCTGAAAGAGGAACAAAAACTTTAACGACTCGAGCTCCAGCCCGCATATTCATTCCGCTAATCTTGCCCCTGCGAGAATTTAAATCTCTCATAACATCTCCCAGATACTCTTCAGGTACAATCACCTCAGCCTCCATAATGGGTTCGAGTAAAACAGGCTTTGCCCTTTGAACCCCATCTTTAAAGGCCATTGATGCGGCAATCTTAAAAGCCATCTCTGAGGAATCAACCTCGTGAAAAGAACCATCATAAACAGTAACCCTTATATCAATAACATGATATCCACCTACTACACCACTTTCCATGGCTTCCATAACACCCTTTTTGATAGCAGAGATATATTCTTTTGGAATAACTCCTCCAATAATTTTATTCTCAAACTGAAAACCTTCTCCCCTTTTTAAGGGCTCTAATCTTAAGAAAACATGACCATACTGTCCTCTTCCCCCACTCTGGCGGATAAATTTTCCTTCTGCCTCTACTTCTCTTTGAATGGTTTCTTTATAAGAGACTTGAGGTTTAGAAATATTTGCATCAACCTTAAATTCTCTGAGAAGTCTATCTACTAATATCTCTAAATGTAATTCTCCCATTCCTGAAACAAGAGTTTGACCTGTCTCATCATGACTCTTTACTACGAATGTGGGATCTTCTTGTGCTAATTTGTTTAATGACGTTAAGAGCCTTTCCCCATCATTTTTTGTCTTTGGTTCTATTGCTACAGATATTACCGGTTCAGGAAACCTCATCGATTCTAAAATGAGTGGATTTTTCTTGTCACATACAGTATCACCTGTGAGAGTATTTTTAAAACCTATAATCGCCACGATATCACCTGCCATAACCTCTTTAACTTCTTCCCTTTTGTTTGCATGCATCTTAAATAAGCGAGCTACCCTCTCTTGACAATCTTTACTAGCATTATAAACATATGAGCCTGTCTTCAAGGAACCAGAATAGACCCTTGTGAAAGCTAATTGACCCACATATGGATCTGACCATATCTTAAAAACCAAAGCAGAGAAAGGTTCATCAAACCCAGATAGTCTTATCTCTTCTTTATCATTTTGAGGATTAATACCCTTAATAGGCGGAACCTCTGTAGGTGCCGGAAGATATTTTACTATAGCGTCCAATAAAGGCTGGATCCCTTTATTTTTAAAGGCTGAGCCACATAAAACGGGTACGATTTTGTTCTCTAAAGTTAATTTCCGCAATCCTTGTTCTATTTGGTCTACTGAAATATCTTCTCCATTGAGATATTTTTCGAGTAATGATTCATCTTCTTCCACTATAATCTCAACCATTTTGTCTCTATACTCTTTTGCTTGTTCTTTATAATTTTCTGGTATCTCCTCTTCACGAAAAGTGGCTCCCAGAGACTCCTCATCATAAACAAACGCTTTCATGGTTATTAAATCTATCACTCCTATAAAATTTTCTTCTGAACCCAAAGGGATCTGGAGCAAAACCGGATTTGCTGCTAGTCTCTCTTTCATCATATTGATACAATTGAAAAAATCTGCCCCAATCCTATCCATCTTATTTATAAAGGCAATCTTGGGAACAGAGTATTTTTCTGCCTGTCTCCATACAGTTTCAGACTGAGGTTCCACTCCTCCAACAGCACAAAAAACTCCTACAACCCCATCCAAAACCCTTATAGACCTCTCTACTTCTACAGTAAAATCTACATGTCCCGGTGTATCAATAATATTAATCCGATGTTCTTTCCAGAAACAGGTGGTTGCCGCCGAGGTTACCGTTATTCCCCTCTCTTGTTCCTGCTCCATCCAATCCATAACGGCCGAACCTTCATGAACCTCTCCCATTTTATATGAAACACCGGTATAATATAGAATTCTTTCTGTAGTCGTCGTCTTCCCCGCATCAATATGGGCTATGATTCCGATATTTCGAGTTTTATCCAGACCCATTTTTTTATCCAATCGAAAAACCCCCTCTTACCATCTATAGTGGGCAAAGGCCTTATTGGCTTCTGCCATCTTATGTGTATCTTCTCTCTTCTTTACAGCATTACCTGTCTTATTAGTAGCATCTATTAACTCTGCAGATAACTTTTCCTGCAAGGTTTTCCCCGGTCTCTCTCTAGAGGCATTTAAAATCCACCTGATGCTCAGAGAAATCCCCCTTTCGCCTCGGACATCTATTGGTACTTGATAGGTGGCCCCTCCAACGCGCCTTGATTTAACCTCTACCATAGGTTTAACATTCTCAATTGCGGATTTAAAAATATCTAAAGGTTCCTTATTTGTCTTCTTATTTACGAGATCCATCGCTTTATAAAAAATTATCTCAGCAAGGCTCTTTTTCCCATCCTTCATGATACCATTGATAAACTTGGCAACAAGCAAATCATTATATTTGGGGTCTCGCAATATCTTTCTTTTACTAACAATCTTTTTTCGAGGCATAAAAAAATCTCCTTCAGCTAATCGGTCTTTTTAGCAAAATTATTATTTAGGTTTTTTGGAACCGTATTTTGATCGACTCTGCTTTCTATCTTGTACTCCTATAGTATCTAAGGTTCCACGGATAGTATGATATCTGACCCCAGGAAGGTCCTTGACTCTTCCCCCTCTAATAAGAATAATTGCATGCTCTTGTAAATTATGACCAATTCCTGGAATATAAGTGGTAACCTCCATCCTGTTTGTCAATCTAACCCTCGCTACCTTTCTTAGCGCTGAATTAGGTTTCTTAGGAGTAGATGTGTAAACCCTTAAACATACACCTCTCTTTTGAGGACAACCTTTTAAAGCAGGACTGTCTGTTTTATTTTTACTTCTTTTTCTTCCTTTTCTAACTAATTGACTGATAGTAGGCAATCAAACCTCCTTAGCAAAAAAATCGTTAAAATTTTAAAATTGATTCAAAGAGATCTACCTTCCCCTGCAATGAAGAAAAACCTTCCGAAAATATCAAACTCTATATTATTTGTCAATATTTTTGTAATAAAATTTACATTTATCATCATATTTCTAACTCGCTGCACTTAACCCGACTCCTCCCTCACTTTTCTTATATTCCTCTTCTATTTTGATATCGAATCCTTGGAATTCTCTCGCACCCGTTCCTGCAGGAATTAATCGACCCATGATTACATTTTCCTTCAAACCTCTCAATTGATCAATCATACCACTCACGCTTGCTTGGGTGAGAACGCGAGTGGTCTCTTGGAATGAAGCTGCGGAGATAAAGCTGTCAGTATTTAAAGAAGCCTTTGTGATACCTAACAGAACTGGCTTCCCTTTGGCGGGTTTCCCTTTTTTTGAAATCACTTTTTCATTTTCTTTAATAAAGAGATTCTTAGAAACCTGTTCACCAACAAGAAAACCAGTGTCCCCTTCATCTTCTATTACTATCTTTCTCAACATCTGTCTAACAATGATTTCAATATGTTTGTCATCTATAATAACTCCCTGTAATCTATACACCTGCTGAACTTCGTTAACTAAATATTTCTCCAGCTCTTTTTCACCTAAAACATCGAGAATATCATGGGGATTTGCTGCCCCATCCATCAAAGGCTCACCAGCTTTTACCTTATCACCCTCATGGACATTAACATGTTTTCCTCTGGGTATCAGATACTCCCTCTCTTCGGTACCATCTCCACTAACAATAACCTTTCTCATACCCTTTTCCATACCACCAAATTTCACAATACCATCAATCTCAGTTATGATGGCTTGCTCTTTTGGTTTTCTCGCCTCAAACAATTCAGCTACTCGTGGTAAACCTCCTGTAATATCTTTTGTTTTAGTAGTTTCCCTCGGTATCTTTGACAAAACATCCCCCGCAAACACCATGCTTCCCTCAGCTACAGCAATATGAGCGCCTGCAGGAAGGAGGTATCTTGCTATCGTTTTGTTATTTTTGTCTTTAATTGATATTCGAGGTTGCCGTTTTTCATCTTGATGCTCCATGAGTACCTTCTGAGAAAGACCCGTAACCTCGTCCAACTCTTCCTTCATAGTAACTCCCTCAACAATGTCTCCAAAGGCTATTCTTCCACTCGCTTCAGTTAAAATCGATATCGTATAGGGATCCCACTCCACCAATTTCTCTCCTTCAGAGATTTTCTGACCGTCCCTCATCTTAAGTTTAGCACCATATACCATAGGATATTTTTCTTTCTCTCTTCCCTGTTCATCTTGAATAACAATACTCCCGTTTCTGTTCATAACCACAATATCACCAGCTTTGTTCGTTAATGTCCTCAGGTTGAGATATTTCAAAATACCACCTTTTTTTGCCTGAAGGGCTGTTTGTTCGACTATTCTGCTAGCTGTTCCACCGATATGAAATGTCCTCATTGTTAACTGTGTACCTGGTTCTCCTATAGATTGAGCAGCGATGACTCCGACAGCTTCTCCAATCTCTGACATTCCTCCTGTTGCCAAGTTTCTTCCATAACACTTTGCGCAAACACCAAAATCTGCCTCACACGTTAAAACAGATCTGATTTTAACTCTTTCAACTCCGGCATTTGCTATTTTTTCTACTGCTTCCTCATCAATCATTTCATTCACTTTAATAATGATTTCCTCAGAGAAGGGATCTACAATGTCTTCTATAGCTATCCTGCCAAGAATTCTCTCACTGAGATGCATGATAATCTCCCCACCTTCAACAAGGGCGGTTACTGAAATTCCATTTAATGTTTTACAATCCTCTTCCAAGATTATCATATCTTGAGCTACGTCAACCAATCGTCGTGTAAGATATCCGGAATTAGCTGTTTTTAAGGCTGTATCAGCTAAGCCTTTCCGCGCACCATGGGTAGAGATAAAATATTGTAATACGGTTAGTCCTTCACGGAAATTTGAAGTAATGGGTGTTTCGATAATCTCGCCTGAAGGTTTTGCCATAAGGCCTCTCATTCCGGCAAGCTGACGAATTTGTTGTGAGCTGCCTCTCGCCCCAGAATCTGCCATTATGAAAATTGGATTAAAGTCTCTTTTCTTTCCATCAACTCCTTTCATTATACTTTCATCATCAGTTTCTAACTCTCTAAACATTTCTTCAGAAACCTTTTCTGTAACATGGGCCCAGATATCGATAACCTTATTATATCTTTCTCCATTCGTAATTAAACCGTCTCTATACTGCTTCTCTACTCTTAAAACCTCTTTTCTGGCTTTCTCTACTAGTTCCTCCTTCTTTAAAGGAATATGCATATCATCAACTGATATAGATATACCAGCCTGTGTAGCATAATGAAAACCTATTTCTTTAAGCTCGTCTAGAAATTGAACTGTTCTTTCTCTCCCGACTTTTTTGAAGTTTTCGGATACTAAATCTATTAAATTCTTTTTATTCATTTGTTTATTAACGCTTGAGAAAGGAATTTCACTGGGTAAAATCTCATAAAGCAAAACCCTTCCAACAGTCGTATTAACTAATTCTCCATCAATCCTCACTTTAATCCTTGCCTGCAATTCTACTTCTTTATGATCAAACGCAACTCTTACTTCATCTATATCTGAAAATACTTTTCCTTGACCCTTAGAACCACCTCTTTCCTTTGTAAGATAGTAGCAACCAAGGACCATGTCTTGACTCGGAACCGCTAAGGGCTTCCCATTAGCCGGAGAAAGAATATTATTTGATGACAACATTAATATCCGAGATTCAATCTGTGCATCTGTAGAAAGAGGAATGTGAACTGCCATTTGATCTCCATCAAAATCGGCATTAAAAGCAGCACATACTAATGGATGAATCTTTATGGCTTTCCCTTCAATAAGAACAGGTTCAAAGGCTTGTATGCCGAGACGGTGCAAAGTCGGTGCTCTGTTTAATAAGACACAGTGTTTTTTGATTACCTCATCTAAAACATCCCATACTTCGGTACTTTCTTTCTCCACTAATCTTTTTGCACTTTTAATGGTTGTGACGATTCCTTTCTCTTCAAGTTTATTATATATAAAAGGTTTGAAAAGTTCTAAAGCCATCTTTTTGGGTAAACCACACTGATGAAATTTTAACTCTGGACCAACCACGATAACCGACCTTCCAGAATAATCAACCCTCTTGCCCAATAAGTTCTGTCTAAACCTTCCCTGCTTTCCTTTTAACATGTCACTCAATGATTTAAGGGGCCTTCTATTGGGACCCCTTATAACTCTTCCTCTCCGCCCATTATCAAAAAGGGCATCCACTGCCTCTTGGAGCATCCTTTTTTCATTTCTAATAATTATTTCGGGTGCTTTTAGCTCTTGAAGCCTTATCAATCTATTATTTCTATTAATGACTCTTCTATAAAGATCATTCAAATCAGAGGTTGCAAAACGACCTCCATCTAATGGAACTAAAGGACGGAGCTCTGGAGGAAGAACAGGAATAACATCTAAAATCATCCATTCAGGTTTATTTCCAGATTTTCTAAAGGCCTCAACAATTTTTAAACGCTTTATGATCTTTTTCTTTTTTTGGAGAGAAGTAGAGTCATTCAGCTCTTTCTTTAATTTTTTGGCAAGCTTTTGTAGATCTAACCTTTTGAGGAGTTCACAAACAGCCTCTGCTCCCATAGCTGCACTAAAACCATCTCCATGTTCTTCTTTAAGCTCTCTATATCTCTCTTCGGTCAGAAGCTCCCTTTCTTTTAATGGGGTCTTCCCAGGATCAATTACTACATAGTTTTCAAAATAGAGGATTCTTTCCAGTGAATTGAGAGTCATATCTAATAGGTTACCTATTCGACTTGGAAGTGCTTTCAAAAACCAGACATGTGAAACAGGACAAGCCAAATCTATATGTCCCAACCGCTCCCTCCTGACTTTCGATTGAATGACCTCAACCCCACACTTCTCACATACAACGCCTCTGTGTTTCATTCTCTTGTATTTCCCACAGTTGCATTCCCAGTCTTTTACCGGTCCAAATATCTTCGCACAGAAAAGCCCATCTCTCTCTGGTTTAAAAGTTCTGTAATTGATGGTCTCAGGTTTTTTCACCCCCCCTGAAGACCAAGCCCGAATTTTTTCCGGAGATGCAATTTTTATTCTTATTGCATCAAATCTTAAAGTGTCCTTTGGCTTTTCAAATAAATTTAATATATCGTCCAATTTTTACTCCTTGAATTTTAAACTACTAATAAATAATTAATGAAAGAAATCCTTTAAATTAACTACTTAGATTCCTTCTCATTTTCAATAAGCTCAATATCCAAGCAAAGGCTCTGTAACTCTTTTATCATTACATTAAATGATTCAGGAAGACTTGGTTCAAGAACATTATTGCCTTTAACAATAGACTCATACATCCTTGTCCGTCCAGAAACATCATCAGATTTTACTGTGAGCATTTCCTGAAGAGTTTTTGCAGCGCCATAAGCCTCTAATGCCCATACCTCCATTTCTCCTAATCTCTGTCCACCAAATTGAGCCTTTCCGCCTAAAGGCTGTTGTGTTACTAAGGAATATGGTCCTGTTGATCTGGCATGGATCTTATCATCAACCAAGTGATGTAATTTCATCATATATATATCACCAACCACAACTTCTTGTTCGAAGGGCTCACCTGTGTAACCGTCATACAAAATGGTCCTTCCCGACTCTGAGAGACCAGCCTCTTTCAGAACGTCTTTTATATTACTCTCCCGAGCCCCATCAAAAACAGGCGTTGAAAAATAACATCCCAACTTCTTTGCAGCCCAGCCTAAATGGGTTTCTAAAATCTGACCGACATTCATCCTTGAAGGAACTCCTAAAGGATTTAAAATAAGCTCGATAGGTGTACCATCTGGGAGATAAGGCATATCTTCTTCTGGAACGATTTTCGCAAGAACACCTTTATTCCCATGCCTCCCTGCCATCTTATCACCAACGGATAGTTTTCTTTTCATGGCTAAATATACCTTTATCAACTTTATCACCCCAGGTGGTAGTTCGTCCCCCTTTCTTAATTTTGATATCTTCTCATTCATCAAAGTCTCAAGAATATGAATTTGATCTTTAGCTTTTTCGTCTATTTCTTTAATCCTATCCTCCATTTCAACATCTTTAACCTCAATATTCATTAAATACTTATCATCTATCTTGTTTAATATCTCAGCAGTTATCTTCGCTTTTGCTGGAATGAGTGTTTTCCTAGTTTTTGGATGAGGAAATTTTGTCAACACAACCTGACCAAGCAACATATTTCTTATCCTTTTATCTCTTTCTTGTTCTACTATCTTTATTTCATCCTTAAAGTCTTTTTCAATTTTAGCTATTTCTTCCTCTTCTATCGTCAACATCCTTGAATCCTTCTCTATACCTTTCCTAGAAAAGACCTTAACATCTATGACTGTTCCTTCTATGCCAGGAGGGACAATTAATGAAGAGTCTCTCACATCCCCTGCCTTTTCTCCAAAAATAGCCTTTAATAGCTTTTCTTCTGGGCTTAATTGAGTCTCTCCTTTAGGAGTCACCTTTCCAACAAGAATATCTCCATGTTTTACATGAGCTCCAATTCTAATAATACCACTTTCATCGAGATCCTTAAGGGTTTCCTCTCCTACATTGGGGATATCTCTGGTTATCTCCTCTTTTCCCTGCTTGGTATCTCTTGCCTCAATTTCAAACTCTTCTATATGAATAGAGCTAAAGATATCCTCTTTGACAACCTTTTCACTAAT